>NZ_LWGG01000816.1:0-15880 GCF_001635365.1 Oleiphilus sp. HI0128
TTTTTCGTAATTTCTATTTAATGATATAAAAGTGTCTAGTTCCTCAAGCTTTGCAAGGTATCGTTCATGCAGACCTTTGGATGAGTCATTTATTCGAACTTCTAATTTTTTAATTTCTTCAATTATTGGGTAATAGGGGGTTAGGTTACATCCTGTAGGCACTATGCTCGTTGCATCAGCAGTTGCTTTAAGTGTGTCATTTGTAGATTGAGCGGTAAGGGCTGCATTCATTCTAAGGAATGCCGCTCTTGTCATTCTTTGAATATCGTTGAGCATGGCGTAAGCAGAAGAATATGCAACTACATGCGATAGCTCCTGAATAACTCCGTCTTCTATTCCGATATCATTGGCCCATTTTACTATTTTATAAACTGGGATTGGTGTTGAATTTAAGTACAAAGATAGGGGTGACGCAGGGTTGATTGTTGCATTAGGGTTTTTAAGATTGTCTCGCAATTGATATAGGTGATCTGAACTGTTCTTGATTAATCCGCCAGCGATTGTGTTTGGCGCACAAGTGCCGGTAGTGTTTACGTCAAGTGAAGTAGGCGCTAAACGACCTTCTGCTAATCCATGTATGAAATCATCAAGACCGTTGTCGTTATTTCTTTTACATGGCGGAAGAACGGCCATTTGAGGTGCGTTGGCATCTCCTACATGAGCAACATAAATATCTCCAATATAACCTCTGATTAATTCGGCTTGATTAGAAATGCCGTGCGCGGATGCTAGGCGTGAAACAATACTACCATTTGCGGCTAATAGGTTTCGAATTGGAGCTTCACATGCGTATAGATTGCTTTCTATATTGACTTCACTCTTGGGTTTGTCGTTATTTGCTTTGGCATCTGTTTTTACTTCGTGAGTGTTTCTTGAAACCCCCGACTTAAGTTCTTGTTTTTTTACTTCCTCACTAAATAATTTATCATAAGCCCACTGACCGCCTTCGACGATAGCAGTAACACCTTGCGTTGCTAATTGGCATTCATCTATTTGTAATGAGTTAAGAAAGTCTACCGCTTCAGTAAAATCAATACCTTTTTCATCAAGAGTCTTTGATAATTGAGACATAGCCATAGATAAGGCAACCGCATCTGCGTTCTGCCATACAGCTTCTAGCTTATCCCCAAGGTAATCTATATCCATGTAGCTCATACCACCTAAGAATAAATCAACCCCACACGCTCCAGCATCTAGTCTCGGAGGGTTGATTGACATAAGATATTCACTTGTAGATGAAACTCTAGCGTTAACTGAGCCTGCGCTTAAATACCCTCTTGAACCGCTGTTATATGCTGAAGCTCCAACAGATGATTCTAAATCACTTAGCCAATCGTCCACGACTCCAGCCAGTGCAGAAGGTATGGCTGCCATAATTAGGATGGTTGTTAATAATACAGTTCTCATTGTATTTTCCTTTTTGCGAGTGGGTCGAGACTAGATCCCATTTGGTGCTCCATCGTCAGAAATTGTTGCATGTCTATTTCGCCTTTCATTAGTCGAAGTGAGCGATATATGTTTGTTTCTAGGTTGGGGAGTGCTACAACACCATGAGATACTGTTTGATGGTTATTGGTATTTGATTGAACCATGATTACGGTTGGTGTGACTTTAACCTTAAAGTGGTCTACTAGGTCGGGTCGTTGTTCGACATCTATATATTGGACTTGCCACCCATGTCTAATTGCAAATGCTTTATATAGTGGATGCATTACTTTGCAGGCTCCACAACTTCCAGACATGAAAATCATTAACCCGAAGTTTCTATATTCTGATTTTAGTTTGGAGTTTAGATCGTTAAGTATGTTTGCTTTCTTTGTCTTGATCCCCATTGGAGTGCTAGGGGCCATGTCTGCGGTACTTAACTCAGGTGATGTCATTGTTACGTAGTTATGGACAGCAGCAAATCCTCTTGACATCGCACGAAACGCAGCAACGAGTGTGTAGTACTCTTTGACACTTTCTTCGTCCCTTTTCCATATTGCTTGATCTAGATATTTCTGTTCCATTTCCCTTAGTTGCTCAGGGTGCATTTTCATAAGTTCTTCTTTAGCTGGAAGAGGAGGTAGGTTGTATTTTTCTTCGTTAGTAGGTTCTTCTTCAGAATCTTTCTCTAACTCATAGCCTTTGCCCCACCATTTTCCTCGTTCCTGGTGTATGGATTCGGCAAGTAGTAACGTAGAAAATTGGAGAGTTATAATGATCATTAATAGTCTAGTCATGGCTATTTCCTATATGATCGGTATGAGTCGTTCAGCTTCAGACACATCAATAAATCCCCAGTGGCGAGAACCAAAGCTGTATTGATCAGTGCCATAAAGGAATAGCTTGTTTTCTGGTACGACACCATGAAAGTAAAATTGAGGAAGTGGTTCGCCATTAACTCGTTCTAAACGTATTACTTTTAGGAATTTATCATTGCAGTAAAATCCGTCAGCTCTTCGTTCTAATTTTTGCCCCGCGATACAGCCCACTTTTTTAATAACACTTTGCTTACCGCCGATTAACTCGTGATCGTGAGTAAACAAAACGTATTCATCATTAATAATTGGAGTTGGGCCAAATAGATCTCGGTAAAGAAATGACTTGTCGATTGAGGGTGTGACAGGAAACTTAACAAACCAAAAAACAAGTACTATAGAGAACATGATTCCGAGCACAATGACGTATTTTAGGTAGCTATCTTGAATTGATTTTTTCATGATTGATTAAGTCCTTTTTCAACTCCACGCAGAATATCTATTGGCAACTCAAGAGCTTTGTCTTCGCTAATATCATAAAGTGCTGATAACAAGCCTCTCAACTCTGAATCGCCATAGACAACGTGACTACTCTTTTTGGGTTGGCCGGTATTGCAATAAAAATCACCGGAGTAATTGGTTTCAAAGGTTAATGCTGGAACCTGGTTAATTTTGTTTTCAGCAAATCTCTTTGGATCTATTCGGATAGCTATATTTAAGCGCTCACAAGGTTTATCAGGTTTATCAATACAGCTCATATCACGCTTAGTAACATCTCTGATAAATCGAGAGGTAGGCAGCATCTTGCTGATGCCTCCAATTGGCCCACGAATAAGAATTGTGCCTTGTATTTTGTGGAGGTCTAGTGCATAGCGGTGGATAACTTCTTTAGGCATAGAGCTTGAGACATACAATAGAATGCTATGTCCTTTGGGCAAAATTCGGCTTTCATCTGTTCTATTTTTATTTGGTTTTTCAATATCAATGCCAAGTGAGTCACCAATTCTTTCAGATAGTTCTGCCTGTCTAGCTATATATTGTTCTGAGTTAATGTACTTTTCTATTTTCTCTAGGCTTTTTTCATGGTTTTGATTATTCAGCTTTGTTTTATCGACGAGTTTTTGTACTTTTGATTTAAACGCTTTAGTTGAGTCTTCAACATGCTTGGAAACATCTATTTCTGCCAATGCAGAGCACGATATTAATAACAAAAACAAAGTAGTTAAACGCATTTAGTTTCCTCCCATTGTGCAGCAATCTACTTTACGCCACATCATGAATGACATGTCATTATCAAGCTGGTCTGCTGGTAGGCCAGATGTCCAGACAAGTTCAGGGTATCCAAAGGGGGCGCATTTTCCTTGTCTCATTGGGCTCCATAGATGGAAGCGATAACGGCTTTTCGTCCAGATTGTTTTATAGTTGCTGTAACAGCCATTAGGCGCATACTCTTTAAGAAGTCCGTGGCGGCCCATAATATAGATCCCTCGTGCTGCATTGTCGGCATTGGCTCCAACAACATTGTCGCCAATGGCTGTAGCAGAAATCGGATATAGTTGGCCAGCCCCAAGGCAATAAAAAAGGCTATCAATTGGTGTGGCCGTTGTTACTGCTACTGCATCAGCAATACATGCTAATGTTGTGGCAGGGTTAGAAAGTAGTAATGTTTCGGGGAAAACGTTTAGCGAAAGTAAGTCATTTTGAAAAAATGGGAGGACTTCTGAAACGGATGCTAGATCTAGTTCTTCGCTGTTCTTTAAACAAGGTAAATCTCCAAACATATCGAGTAATTTGAACACTGGAAACGTAATGTAGTGAATATTTGATTTTACTGCTTTACCAGAGCTGCCACTGGCACGAGCCCCATCAAGCATGTAGGGAGCAGCTAAATCTAACTTGAGATCAAAAGGAACTATGTGCCACGATTCGTATGTCGTATCAACAATAGCAAATGGCTCCCAAAACGACATGGGTACGCCGACCTTAGCTGAACCTTCTCCTGCGCATGAGCAGGTCATTGAGCTATTGCCTGAATCGTTTGCACCAAGAACATCATCGCCTGAGCTAATTTTTAGGCCTGCCATTGACATAGGAAACATACAATCCCAATTAACATCCTTGAAAATATCAATGAATGCGTGGGAAGGTGATGACAGAATAATTAGAACTAAAAATGCAAGTTTATTCATTATTGTGCTTCCCTATGGGGTCCTAGGGATTTTGCCTCCATATATTGCAAAAACCTCTGAAGCCCCCGTCTGCCGTGGCTTGTAGAGGGGTATCAACTTTCATTTCTAGGTGGGGTCCTAGGGATTTTGCCTCCAAAGCCAGTTATTCCTCCGCGCTGGGGCGTGCCCGACAGCAGGATATTATCCGGGCAAAACTGGAACTCACCCGGCTGGATGATCGGCTGACTGCGTTGCGACAACAACTGGATTCTGCCCAGCAGCGGCTCTCCGAGTGGATTGGCGGTCAAGCCAGTCTGCCGTTGGCGCGGACCTTATCCAGTAAATTGGGTGATGAGCCAACCCCAGGCATGGGTCAGACGCACAATGATCGCTGGCTCTATGAACAGATCAATCGGCATCCCCTGTTATTGGCCTTTGACCAACGTATCGAGGCTATGCAGACCGGGGTTGAATTGGCCCAGCAAAAGTATAAGCCCGAGTGGGGGCTCACCGCCCAGTACGGCTATCGGGACGATGACCCCATGGGCCGGGATCGCGCCGATCTGTTCTCGGTCGGCGTCACATTTGATCTGCCGCTTTTCACGGGCAATCGACAGGATAAAGATGTTAGCGCCGCTACCTCCCGAGCTGAGGCACTGCGAACAGACAAGCTACTGATGGCGCGAAAGTTAATGGCGGAGCTGGACACGACCATTGTGCAAATCCAGCGCCTGAATGAGCGCCGCACACTCTATGACCAGCAGCTACTGCCGCAAATGGCGGAGCAGGCCGAAGCTGCCCTGACTGCCTATAACAACGATGACGGCGACTTTGCTGAAGCGGTGCGTGCCCGCATCGCCGAGCTGAACGCCAAAATCGATTTCCTGACCATCAAGGTCGATCGGCTAAAAATCCTTGCCGAACTGAACTATCTCTTACCGACAAACCGCTCAGTGCTGTTACCGCAGAGCCACGCAAAGCAGTCCCCTGCAACACACGGTAACCGCACGGAAGGAAAGAACCCATGAAGATTCAACTGAATAAACCATTCTTTATAACGGTTGCATTGCTGATTGCGACGGCAACCCTGGCCCACTATTCAGCCTATTGGCGCATGCAAGACACGGGAGAGGGCGGTAAGGCGACAGCCAAAAAAGAACCGCTCTATTGGGTCGCGCCGATGGACCCCAATTACAAACGCGACAAGCCCGGAAAATCTCCGATGGGGATGGATCTGATTCCGGTGTATGAAGAAGCCGGCGGTGATGAGGAGATTGGCACAGTCACCATATCGCCGGATGTGGTCAATAACCTTGGCGTACGCACGGCACCCGTTACCCGCGGCCAGATGGACGTTTCCGTCAATACCGTGGGTTATGTGCAATACGATGAAGATCGCTTGATACATATTCATCCGCGGGTAGAGGGCTGGGTTGAAAAACTCTACGTCAAAGCTTCTGGCGATCCGGTGCAGAAGGGTGCATCTCTCTATGCGCTTTACTCACCGACCCTGGTTAATGCACAGGAGGAATTACTCTTGGCACTAAAACGCAATAACGCCACGCTGATTGAAGCCGCCAAGGAGCGCCTGGCATCCCTGCAGGTGCCAAAATCAGAAATCAACCGCCTGAGGAAATCCGGCAAGGTGAGCCAGACCATCACCGTTACAGCGCCGCAATCGGGTGTGCTGGATAACCTCATGGCGCGCGAAGGCATGTTTGTAAAACCCGGCATGGAAATCATGGCCATCGGTCAGCTGGAACATATTTGGGTGATTGGTGAAGTCTTTGAGCGACAGGCTTCCCTGGTGCAGGTCGGCGATCAGGTCCAGATGCAGTTGGGTTATTCGCCAGGGCGAGAGTGGCAGGGCCAGGTTGATTATGTCTACCCGAGCCTTAACACCAAGACTCGCACCGCACAGATACGAGTACATTTTCACAATCCCGATGGTTATCTGAAGCCGGGCATGTTTGCGCAGATGCGCATTGAGACGGCACCGATGGACGATACTCTGTTGATTCCCCGTCAGGCGCTGATCCGTACCGGCAGTCAATCCCGTGTTGTGCTGGCCAAGGGCGAAGGCCGTTTTAAATCCGTTGCTGTACAGGTTGGGAATATCAACGATGAGCAGGCGGAAATCATATTGGGACTTGATGAGGGCGACCGCATTGTGACGTCAGCACAATTCCTGATTGATTCCGAGTCCAGCAAAACCTCGGACTTTCGGCGCATGAATCATGGTTCGGATGATAAGGCTGAGACTATGGCTCCCACATCGGTCTGGGTCGGCGCACGTCTTAAAAGCCTGATGCCCGAACACCGGATGTTGACGCTGGCGCATGATGCCATTGATGACTGGCAATGGCCGGCCATGACCATGAATTTTACCGCCGCAAAAAATGTAGACCTTCAAGGTTTACAGTCTGATATGACTCTTCACGTAGAAATTACAAGAGAGGGCGACAACAACTATGTGATCAGCCAGATCCATCGACCCGACACCGTTACGGATGACATGCCGATGGCCGATGGTGAGTCTTCTATTAGTCATGACGTTTTGGAAATGGATCACAACCAACATCAATCCATGACTCATGATGCAGCAGTACTTGAGCTTTGATTTATAACGATTTTTTTAGCCCCGAAGAGAAAAGCTACACCATAAGTTACACTTTACTATTAGATTGGATTAAACCTTATTGGATCATGTCTTTACACCAACCAATTATCTCGACAACCAAACCAATTATGGCTGCAACCAAATGAGGACTAAAAGTATCTATCACGGTGCTTGTACCCATATCAAATTTTTATCTCATGCGTTATGAGACTTTCAACCCGAAACCGGATCCAAGGCAACACCGTAAAAAGTCCCACACATGAATTTCACCTGAGATCAACACCCAGATATTGATGTTGCGAGGCCAATATTTGTTCTTTTAGGAAACTATTACTCAGAAGACGAAGAAAGGGCCTTATCAGCCCCCCTTTTATGTAATTAATTCTTCTAGATAGCCCCCACAGCTTGAATTCGCTAGACAGAGCTCATGCATTAAAAGAATGTCCTCTACGCCCCCATGACCGCCTCAGCATCAAATCTACTATCACCCGCCCCCGAAAGAACCAATAAAATTTAGTGAAATAGAAGGTCCAATTCTTGCTCAACAGCTCATTAAAGTAGCCATACAACAATAATAGCTCGGAAATGTTTATGAAACGCCGGGCAGTCCAGAACATTAATTTTGGGATTATTTTTGATTTTCAATAAACTCTCTTAAAACCTTAGCCCCCTCTGACCAGCCTCTCTCTACTGCCACCTGTGAGGCTTTAAGCTGAGCTTTTTCTTGCGCAAGTACATAGCTGAAGAACTTACTGTGCTCTGCTGGGGAAACTTGATTTAATACGGTAAGCTTTTCCACGTATGGTTGAATGATAGATACAAGCATACCTGCTGTAACAGGCAGAACAGAGGAGATATACCCGGTTAACTTTCCACGAGTACGAGTAAACAGATTGGGCTGGTATTCAAAGTTAAGTTTCTTTTCCATATTCTCATAGAGGCTTTTGTTCAACACCTCCAACCGATAATACGCTTGATAAAACTCCCCCATTGGAGAACCCTCTCGGTTTTTTGCGATGATTTGAGTTGAAAGATAAGCAAATACACGATTGTTGTATTCGATTTTTAGTAGTTTTCGATAAATTTCTTCGTTGTCTCTGTCATTATTAATGTCACTTGCACTCACTACGTCCGATATCAATAGAGCACATAGATACGCTAAAATCGGGTACATTTTCATATTCATTTCCTATCCACATTACGCTGGTTTGTTAGGATGGTGCTACCAATGGTTTTTCTTGCCTATTTAAGTGCACGGAGGGCTTCAATGATGGCGTTCCTTTCGTTGGGGTCTTTTATCCCCCCAAAGCCCATAGTGGTACCAGGCACTGTTCCGGCGGGGTCTTCCAAGAAACGATCCAGATTGGCTTCGTTCCAAGTGAGATTGCTCTCAGATAAACCCGACGAGTAGTTAAAATTGCTAGCCGAAGCGGCGGGTTGTCCGTATTTACCTCTAAGATTGGGACCAACACTTGCTTTTCCGGATGCGTCTGTACTGTGACACACGGTGCATTGATTAAGGGTTGTGTCTATGTGAGCGCCGGCTGCCATTTTTTCTGTTTTATAAATTGGGGTCGTGCGTGCGTTTAGTAGACGAGCCACTTTTTGGCCAACTTGGTTACCCGTCGCAATAGCGCCGTCGATAAATCCGCGCCAGCCTAAGTCAATATCGCCACCGGCAAAATATATTCGCCCTTGGGGTTCGCGTAATGCAGTAATCGAATTCGTCAATTGACCTTTTTTCAGAACGCACCAAGTACCCTTTGAGTAAGGGTCCAGGTGCCAGTCATAGTGTAGGGTATCCACCACATCAACATCCGGTAGAAAGCGGCGCAATAATTTTTGGACTTGCGCGTGGTTGTTGGGGTCAATTTGTGACGGATCAGTGGAAAAAGCCACGAGATTAGTGCCTTCGTTAGGGCTGGCCATGGTCATAATGGTGCTTATAGGGTCTTGCTCCGAGGCCAACATTAAGATGGGCTTTATATTCTGTCGGATGCGAATGTAGAACTTCATTCCAGAGCCGGCATGACCTTCCTCGGACGCTCTCACCTTTTGTGATAGTAGCGCAGGCGAAAATTGAATCTTGGATAGTACGTTCATGGGGACTGCGCTAATCGTGGACCGGCAGGTAAATGTTTTGCCTGTGCTGGTGATTATTTTTACGTGATCCCCAAGATCATGAACTTCCTTCACTGGCGTACCCAATTCCACGTCAGGGCGACCATCATCCAGCATGGCATTGATTAAACTTTGCGTACCATGTTTAAAGCTATAGCGAGAGACGCTATCACTGTAACGAGTGATATCACTGCCAACGAGAGACCACCATCGTTGCATTTCTACGTAGCTAGCTTGATCAAAGTCTCCATGAACGGAAGCGCCCAAGAGTCCTTCGATGATGGGTGAGAAAGAAGGAGAGAGGTCCATCTGATTAAGGCGATCGCGAACCGATAGAGTGTCGGCGCCTTGCCAATTATCTGTACTAAAAGGATCATAGGGCAATGGAAAGGAGTGAGCGGCACCATCATGAAATTGGTGCATTTGCTCATTGGCAATGGCAAAGCCTTGATAGGTGACCATAGGTGGCGATGGTTCACCTTCTGGTGCCCCATTCCCACAGGCAGCCATCCTAATCAGTGGTGCGATGCCGCTCATGCCAGCATCCCGCGCCTCATCACCATCCCACCACAGTAAGTCGGGAATCGTGCTTGGAGTAGAATCCACTAATTGCAAGTCGTAGCGATTAATTTCAGCGAAAACATTAGGTTGCGTGGAGTGCACCCAGGCGCCACCGAGCTCAAACAACTTACCATCACGCTTTACGGTAAAGGTACGCCCACCAAGGCGATTACGAGCTTCTAATATTAGTACTGATAGCCCAGCTTGCCTGAGCTCACGGGCAGCGGTAACCCCGGCAAAGCCACCACCAATAACAATGACATCATAGTCATACTTGTCGATTTCTCTATCCGTGGAATCTTTGCTAGCTGTAGCATTGACGCTATTCCCCCCGGCAGTTAGGGCGACTGCGCCGAGAGCCCCCAACCCATTTTTTAGGATGCTGCGTCGGTTCAGGCCTTGCCTAGTTGTCTTATAACGTTTCTTACCCACAGTGAACACCTCTTTTAAATACTGGATAATATTTTTAACATGAATTATTAATATTGATCAATATTTAATATACTATCGGGATAGTTTAGGTTGTTATTGTTTATAGGTTCAAAAGAGTATGCCGAAAATTGTAGATCATGAAGAAAGGCGCGCGGCCATTGCCCGAGGGGCGGTAGAAGCCATCGCTAATTATGGTATTCACAAGGTAACCATGATTAAGTTCGCCGAAGCCGGTGGCTGTACAGAGGGCATGGTCAATTATTACTTCGATAATAAAGAACATGTGCTCCAGGCCGCATTAGAACAGGTAATTAAATCTACTGAAGATCGTTTAGTGCAGGCGATACAAGACAACCCGAAGGATTTGGAGAACTTATTGCTGCAAACTTTGCCCATCAACGAAACTGTGCAAAAAGAATTCTGTGTCTGGCGAGACTTTTGGCAGCGGGCCGGAGATTCTCAAGCTTTGCAGCAAACTCAAACACACTGGATAAAGGACTGGGTAGCCGGTATTTCCGGTTTCATCGAGAAAGCACAGGCGGCCGGTGAACTCAGACCGGATCTAGATGTACAGTTAGAAGCTGAAATGTTGGCCACTTATGTGGATGGTCTGGGTCTAAAGGCGTCATTGGCTCCCAAAGATTGGCCTGTAAAGCGGCAGAAGCAACATGTGAGTGCGTATCTGTCACGGCTCTATTGACCGCTGATCCCCGAAATTCTTTTTTTAAAATCACACTACCTTCTTGTTATCTTCGGAAATCAGATAAATCGAGTTCGAATCTTGTCTGTTTTAGAAGTAGGACACACAGTTCGAGCCCGTCCTGTGAATTTAGGAGATCGACTGGAGAGGATTGGACGACGTCCTTAAATATCAACTCGATTGCCTTTTATGTCAATTAATGCCGACGCTACGCGGGTATATTTTCACCCTACTGCGAAGTGACGCGGCTACAGGTGCGATCCAATAGAAATCGATTTAATAATGAAGTGTGATATCTGGTGAGTTGGAACTGATAAATCTACAGCTCCATGATCACCGATACGACTGTTACTTTGATGAATTTGAATTCAATAAATTTAGTCACAAACCTCTATGTCCATAGCTACAACTTTTTATCTCGCCGCTTACAATTCGACAGTTATATTTATCGTCGTGGACATAATTTCGGTATTCTTTTCACTGCACTCTCCGATTGACACTAAAGCTCATTGGTTACCGGAAAACAAAAAAATCCTTGTTACTAATAGGGATTGCAAATTATTTTAACTATCGCATTGCTTTCTATGGTGGCTTTCTATCTTATCAAAAATCCAGCAATGTAAATATCAACTCGTCAGGCGAGGATCTTTCGAGCTAATTTCGTCGATGTTTGGCTTGTGACTCACCGGCGGACTAAAAGCGGCTCGGTCAATATTTTTACGGTATATCAATATGAAAAAAAGTATAACAAGACGTGATTTCTTGAATGGTTCTGCATTGGCAATAGGAGCGATGGGTCTATCCAGTAGCACTGCATGGGCTCAGCTACTGGGCGCATCTGGTGAGGCGACGACGCTTGGCCCCTTACCTGCGGATTACTATCCACCAACTTTGACAGGCTTGCGGGGCAGCCATAAGGGATCCTTTGAAGTGGCCCACTCACTGGCATGGCGTGGTGAGAAACCGCAGCACTACCAAAAGCTTCACGAGCACTATGATCTGGTAATTGTTGGTGGTGGAATATCCGGATTGTCTGCAGCGTGGTTTTATCGAAAAAAAATGGGCCATGATGCACGCATTCTGATTCTGGATAATCACGACGATTTCGGCGGACATGCCAAGCGCAACGAATTCCAGGTCAAAGGTAAAACGTTATTGGGGGCTGGCGGTTCGCAAAACTTGGAGTTCCCAGACCGCTACGATGATATTTCCCGCTCAGTATTGGACGACTTGGGCATCGATACCGATATCATGGAATCCAATATGACGCAAGATTACCCCTTGGGCAATACCGATCACGATGCAGGCATGTCGATTGCGACTGATAATGGTCACGTTAACCTTGGCGGAAATTGGATTAATTTTTTACACGCGAAGGAAGGCTATCGCGAAGCGATAGAACGATTGCCTTATAATAAATCTGAAAAAGAAAAACTGATCGAATTCGTATCCGGCGAGCACGACTACCTTGATGAACTGTCCTTCTTCGAGAAATATAAGTACTCAAAAACCACCAGTTACAATAGTTTTCTTCGCGACAGAGTCGGGTTTTCGGGCAGAACAATTCGTATGCTAGATGTTTTTAGTCGTGGCATGTTCGGGTACTCTGGCTGGAAGGACAGTATTCTTCACGCCATCATGCTTGGCGCGCCAGGGCTCAGAGCGATGGGCTGGTTGGGTGAAGTAGCCGACTTCCTGACGATGAGTACAGGCAAAGCTTATGAAGCCAGATATTTCCCCGATGGCAATGCAACTGTAGCGAGGCTACTGGTGAGTAAGTTGATTCCCTCCGTAGCGAAAGGGGAGGGAAATTTTACCAACATTGCCACTAAACGCCTCGACTATAGTGAACTTGACCGAGAACGACACACCACTAAAATAGGCTCCCCAACAATATAGGGAGCAGATTTTACATTTAGATTCGTAACATGCCGTTATATATAGAAAATGTATTCATCTTTCTATAGCTGGATGGATCTGATTTTATCCATGTCGAATCTAGCATCATTCGAAGCTTTCCGTCTGAAATCGTATTCACCTCGTAAATTAACGTGCTTCCAAGTTATCACAGATCCTTGGCTTATTGATTCTATAAGATCTTTTCTGTCTTCACGGTCAGAAGTGTTAGCAACAAGGTCGGATAAGTATAAGTAGTTCCAGAGTATGATTGAATTTTGAAGAAGTAGCTTGCAGGCAGTCGCAACTTCCTGGTCTGCGAGGACGCCTTCTTGAAAAGCTTGGTCGTTGTCAAAAAATACCGCACGAGAGAATCTATTTGAAAGTTCGACTCTGTTTAGCTGCTTTTGTATTTGTTGCCTCAGATCCTCATCATCAAAATAGGTCAGGATGAACTGTGATTTGATGATCCTTCCAAATTCTTTAAGAGCTCTATATAAAGGGTGCTCTTTTGAATAGGAACTCAATCTTTTGAACAGTTGTGAAGCAGTCGCGTGCTTCATCTTAATCGTCGCGACAAATCTTAAAATGTCATCCCAATGTTCAAGCACTAGGTTTTTACTGATAGGCCGACTTGGAAGTAGGCGGTAGCCTTTGTCGTAAAACGTTTTCCGTGCAGAAAAGCTATATATTTGTTGGTTTCCGATGTTGGCAAGTCTTGGAGCAAACGCTATTCCCAAGAAATGGGAAACTGCAAAGATTTGCTCTGTATAGCCATGTGTATCAGTTGAATGAACTTGTTTAAGGTCAGTCACTTCATTTTGAAGCAAGCCATCAATAACGTATGGAGCTTCTCGATCTGAAGCGCTGAATACTGAATTGTGGAATAACGACTGCTTTTCATCTATAAATGTGTAGATCGTCACGCCTTTGTCTTTTCCAAAATACTTGTAGGAGTGGTTTGCGTGCAGGCAATCTACATCAACATTGACCTTTCTTCCGTCACTCGATGAGTGGAGAATTTCTGGGTCTTTGAGATAAGCACTCGACAATTTCAAATTATGAATCGCATCAACGATCCGGTTATTAGCTTTTCGAATATTGTCTAGACTGAAAAACCAGTTAACCGTGTTGTGGAGCGTATGCTCCTCAATGCCAGCTGAGATGCTAGCAAGTTTGCCCAGACCGATATTACAGCCCTTTGCTAAAACTCCGGCCATTAGTGTTTCTTCCTTTGGCTTCATTTTAACGTTCTTGGGGCTGAGATGCTGAAAGTCTTGAGTAAACTGACATACTTGGTTAACTTCCTTGAGTAGTTGAAGAATTGGAATATATCCATCCTGGGACAGCGCATCCGAAATAAATGACTTCTCTTCAAAATCGGTTTTCGATGTTTTTACTCTAGATACTCGACCATTCTTAAAAGTGAGCGCTGTATTTATCCCTTTTACTAAATGCTCATTGACGACCTTGTATTTCTCGTGAAGCCCCAACTTCAAACCAGCTAAATACGCTTCGCCGTCTATGTACTCAAGTAAATTACACTCACGCAAGATCTGGTATTTATGTGCCTCCCAGTATTCTTTATCAATCATGTAGTCTTGAATACTGCGAAAACGATACGAGCAGTTGATATTTAAGTCTCCCGACTTAATCCCTTTGGATATGTAGATGTATAGGAGGCACTTGTACAATGAAGTTGAAAAATCATTGCGCTCTACTGCTGCACGATCTTGCTTTGTCAAAAAACTAATAGGAGGGGACTTTCCCACATTTCCATCCGATTCTTGGAAGTGCGCTATCGCAGCTAATAAATCCTTTGCCTTTGATGCGCCATCAAAGGAGAGAGCTCTTACTATCGGAGTGGCCTTGAGTTGTAGCCTTAAAGAAAGCGATTCGAGCAACTGGTAGTAAGTTTGGTTTTTGCTTTCTTTTCTAAGTTGATTATCTAGTTCTTCTAACAGGCTGTAGTCAATTTCGTCCTTTTTCTGATAATCAAAAACAAGCTCTTCTATTTTGTAGTATTTCTCGTTTGGCGTAGATAATCGGCTTTCAACGATTGAGATAATATCTTTGGCGAGCTTTGAAATAGATTTATGAGACTTACTTAGTTCCTGAACTGCCTTATCACGCTCCTCCTTAACTAATCGCTCATGTTCTGCTTGCTTACTAGTAGCCTTATGCAGTGTTGATGTGACCGATTTCATCAATGCATCAACAAGACTATCTTGTCTAGAGAAATAGTTGTGCTTAACAAACCCTAGCAGATGAAGATAAATGTTCTCCTGGTCTGTGAGCTGGGTCAGTTGTTGGATATCGGTTTTGCGCACCCATTCTGCATAATACCTTGTAGCCTTATCTTTTAAATCTATCACATCATAAACATCTGTAAGTTGGTCGAACATCTCGTTGAATACGACCATGTCTTTGACACTTTGCTTAATGTCCTTTGGTCGCATCGATTGATCAATGTTTTTATATGATGCCAATAGGGTAGTTGTTCTGCTTCCAGCGCTTATTGGAGTTAATAGAGAGTCCAACAGATCTGAATGGCTCGGCTGTATAGCCTTGCGAAGATCAGCAATTTGCATTCGCTCTGATTCATTGAATGCTTCTGTTATAATTGTGTTTAATTCCCTAAAGCTTGGAATAGCTACTTGGTGCTTCCAGCAAGTATCTGTAAGAACGTCAAATATCAGTTTTGGCTTTTCCTTTTGAGCTGCAAAATTCTTCGCTAAACCTACTAAAGTTTCAGCCATGCTGCTGTCGTAGGGTTCCCAGTTCAGAAAGTCTAAAATCTTATTCCTGTGCCTTGTAACTAACGATCCAATGTAGTTAACCAATGAAGTAGGGGGTGCGTATTCCGCGCGAACCTGATCGCTCGTTGCGATTCAAAGTGATCACCTGTTGCGACGGAACGTGATCACTCATTGCGATTCAAAATGACTCACTTTTAGCTGTTATCCCCCTGTGTCAGGATAGTTGTCGCCTCTGTTAATTTTTAATAATTGAATAGGAGGCGGTAAGAGAATATGAGTGAAGCATTATTCAAAAGAGTTTAAAGAAGCCATTGTTAAGAAGTGGCTTGAAAGTGGGTTATCATTAAGAACGTTTTCAGCCCAGGAAAACATAAACCTATCCA
>NZ_LWGG01000817.1:0-8527 GCF_001635365.1 Oleiphilus sp. HI0128
AGGGTCACGGGTCACATTCACCTTATAAGCATATTCCATCGGAATCCAGACCGAAGGTCAACCACTATTTACATTGCTATTTGAATTAAACCTTCTACCAACAAAATATAGAATAGGTATATTACCCACAGCCCAAACAAAAAAAGCAGGCTAAGCCTGCTTTTTCTTAAACAAAATGGGAAAACCTAAAGAGTTAACGCGTACCGTAAACCACCATAGTTTTACCCTTAACCTGAACTAATCCCTGATCCTCAAGGGTCTTGAGTACACGTCCAACCATTTCACGAGAACAGCCAACTATTCGCCCTATTTCTTGACGCGTAATCTTAATTTGCATGCCGTCTGGATGAGTCATCGCATCAGGTTCTTTACATAAATCCAGTAAAGTGCGTGCAACACGACCCGTTACATCAAGAAATGCTAAGTCACCCACCTTACGCGTTGTCTGTCGCAAACGACTCGCCATTTGCTCACCAATAAAATACAAAATACGCGAGTCTTGAGACGATATTTCCCGGAACTTGTTGTAGCTGATCTCAGCAACTTCACACTCGGTTTTGGCTTTAACCCAGGCACTTCGAGAGTCCAGATTATCAAACAAGCCCATCTCACCGAAGAAATCACCGGCATTCAAATAAGCCATGATCATCTCACGACCATCATCATCTTCAATGATTACCGTTACCGAGCCTTTAATAATATAAAATAAGGAATCACTTTTATCGCCGGCGTAAATGATTGTACTTTTACTAGGGTATTTTCTACGATGACATTGCGATAGAAAGAAATCGAGGTGCTTTGTTTTACTTTCTATCGGTTTGAGTATTGTGGACATTCTAATTTACCTTTTTATTTGCTTACTTATCGTCAAGCGTTACTTCCTGTAATAGGCCAAAACTGAATCTTTATTCACTTTTTATCAGCAAAAACCGTAGCTTAGCCTACTATAATTCAGCTCAAGCACAAGGTTTTTCAATTCCTTTTTCGTAATAACCTTAAGTAACTCTTTGATACTTTTAAAAAGTATAGATCAAAAAAACAATTCCACAGTGATTATTAATTAGGGATTTATGTTACTCTGCATCATCATTTTGTAACATACACACTAGAGCAAGTGACATTCGAGGAACCAACAGTCCTCTACTCGCTTTTTTAAGTACTTCTTCGACGCAATTTCGCTAATTCAATTCTCATTACGAATACTCATTAGGTACACACATGAACGTAACAATTAATTGGGGCGGTGACGCCAAATTTGTAGGTCAATCAGGCTCAGGTCATGAAATAGTAATGGATGGCCCTCCTGACCATGGCGGAAAAAACCAAGGCCCTCGACCTATGGAAATGCTGCTACTAGGTTTGGGTGGCTGCACATCATTTGACGTCATGAGCATTCTGCAAAAATCCCGTCAAAACGTAACTGACTGCCAAGCAATTATCGACGCAGAACGTGCCGACGAAGTCCCCAGTGTTTTTACCAAGATCAGCATCCACTTCATTGTCAGTGGTGAGCAGCTTAAAGAAAGCCAAGTAAAAAGAGCCGTTTCTCTCTCTGCTGAAAAGTATTGCTCTGCTTCGATTATGCTTGAGAAAGGCGGTGTGGAAATCGCTCACAGCTATGAGATAAAAGAAGCCTGAGCCATAGTTCTTGAATATATAGAGCGAATTAAACTCACTAATTCGCTCTATGCCTCTTGCTATAAATCGATATAAGCAGAGACGGAAGAGCCCTGAACAAAATCGACCTTCAAGTGCTTCATTTTTTGCAGACAGATGGCTGTGTCAACGGCATTAGCCAAGACTTTCTTACCTAAATAGTGAGCGATTTCTATAATCGAATCCGCCGCCTTTTCATCACCTTCGGCTTGATTCAGCTCTTCCATAAACGACTCATCAATTTTGATCATATCGAAAGGCAACGCTTTGAGAAAGGCAAACGGAGACCGCTCTGAGCCAAAGTGATCGAGACAAAATTTGAAGCCTTCCGCTTTTAATTGGTTCATATAAGCCACCGCAGAGTGAATATCTTCAATCGCTGCGCAGTCATATAGATCAAAACATACTTTTCTAGCGGGAATTTTCCCTGCTCTGGAAAGAGAAAGCATTTGTTCAGTAAACTCTTCATCGCATAAAGAGTAACCACTAATCTGCACTCGGACATAGTTCTCATCATCTAAAACAGGGTGCTGATGTGCCTGCAAGGCTATCAGCTGCGCAATCCACCATGCATCCAGCTCTTTGGCATCTTCATCGCCACTGACCTCAAAAGGCGATTGCCCCCCCTCAACAAAGCACAACAGGTTCACGTGATTCTGTAATACGCTATTGCTGCTCGACGCATCGGCCTCACTCTCAGTATTGTTTAAACACTCCACAACCTGCATCTTCAGCTCAAGCGTCAGCGCACTAAAATCTATATCTTCAGGTAAAATGTTTTCTGACTCGTCAATATATAAAGTCGGGATATTGTCTGAATTGGCGACAGGCTCTGGTTCATTAACACGAACGCCATCCGAGGCAAACTCGTCTTCAAGCTCATTTCGATACTCTGAATCTGATCCATCGACACCCTCATCACTTTGATGTATTCGGGCAAAGCTCTCTTCAATTAACTCTAATGCAGCACGAATCATTGACTCTGGGTTATAAAACCCCATATGCGCCTTACTTTCACCAATCAACACTGACAATGCAGTCTCTTCAGACTCACATAGAGTCTCCAGCGTATCCTGGCACCGCAAACCTAAAAACTCTTCGCCATGGTCAACCGTAAATAAGACGAAGTCAGAATCATTAACCCGCCCTAAAACACCACCACCAAGCATACCACTCAATTGACCTGCAACATCCTTAGCGAAACTCGGCTCCAAACTTGCTGCATCATCTGTTTTGGTATCGTAAAAACGAATATAGAGTAAGTAACACTCTGCAGTTCGCTTGCCTTTCTTCATCAAGGTTCTAACCTGACGACAAAACTCTGATTTACGTATTAGGCCTGAACCTTCGTCATAATTCGACTCATACGCTATCTTGTCGTAAACCTCGGCAACCATATTGTCGAGGCTCTGGTTAACCATGGGTAGTTCATAATCAAAATCCAGAGATATTCGCCGGTCTCTTAGGTACGTCGCAAACTTTAGTAAGCCCAGCTCAATAACTTTCATACCCTGATGGTTTACACATACGAACTTGCTATAGCCTTTCGCTATCCAGACCAAGCGCATGTATTGCGGTTCCTTTCCTTCTCGCTCAAGTTGCAGCCAAGTACCCGTTTCAATAGATTTTGCTTTTAGAATCCAGGTTTTGAGCTCTTGAGACTTAGTAAGGTTTCGTTGCACCAAGTCATCTTCAGTCTCTGGCAGGTCTTGTAACTTAGCTTGCACCATATTATGGCAACCACGTGGCGCATTTTGAATAAGATGCTTTAACGACTCTCTTACAGTGCCAGACGCTTCATTCGTTCCCGATACCTGTTTCAGACCTTCTTGAATAACAGGAATAATTTTCTTAGCATCAACGGGGATTTCAGGATTGTCTCCAAAAGCAATTAGACGATCAAGAACCGATAAATAAGTATGCCACTGCTCACTATCTTCACCATATTTTATATGGGTGAGGTTCAGCAGTTCCTTCCAGCCATTTTCAACCAACACACTAACGGCTGATGGAACCTGCTTTCCAGCAAAACGTTGATTAAGTGCTGTTGCAACCGCAACCTTGGCCTCATCAACCTTATGCACACCATCAGCAGCGGCTGCCACTCGCTCTACATTCTTAACATATAGCTTGTTTTGCTTCTCGATCAATTGGTCCAATTCTGCCAGGACGCTATCGAATATTTCAGTATCTTGTTCAAACTGCTCAACAATCTGCTCTACTAATTCTGACACCTTTCGCCGGCTTGCAGGGTTCAAGGTAACACCTTTTGCGCCAAGCTGAGCAATACGGTTCATAACAGCTCTGACGGAGCTATTATGATCTTCAAAGAAACGCTCATCTTTCAGTAGCACTTTCAGTACTGGTACTTCAAGTTTAAGTAGGTGCTGTTTTGCTTCAGAACTAATACGGGGGTTATTCCGCATACTGTAAAAAAAGCGATCTACGACATCGATAGCAACCTTCTGTTGCTCATCGAGTGCTTTTTCAGTTCCCTGCTGTTTGAAGCTCTCCTCTACTCGGGACATCAAGCTAGGGCGTTCTTCCAGCTTGTCAGCATCACTAGCACCTTGAAGCTCAGCAAGGCCTTCGGTGAACTCTCCTTGCGAGTAATTCTCTAGTGGAGCGCTGGCCTCACCTAAGCGCTGACTCTGTTCAGCTGATTTTTTCCGCAAAGATCGCATCAAACCCACAACATTATTTAGCGCACTTTGCACTTCTGCCTGATTTTGTTGGAATGGACTATCGCCACCCATTTGATTTGCTTGACCGGATAGTGTTCCTAGACCTGGAGCCGCACCTGAAGGAGAGCTTGCGGACTGAAAAGGCGGCGCTGTTAATGCAGCGCTTTGAGTATCAGCTTGCCCGGTTCCACCACCAAGAGATTCGATAAAGGAAGAACGCTGCTCTTCTAACGGGGCACTTGGCGCTCCCAAGGCATCTTGGTTTTGTTGAGTTTCAGCGGAGGTAGCTAAACTTGCTTGGCTTTCTAAACTGGCTGCCATAGGGGACGCTTCCGGCACATAGCCTGGCCTTCCCGCCACACCAGGCCCACCTGCAGAACCACCCTGAGCTGAATTTTCTTGCTCTTGCGGTCTTTTCTCCTGAGAGGGCTCTGGTTTTGATCGCTTAGGTTTAGCTTCTGCACGTGACTTGACTGCCTTAGCCAGATCCATATTCGGTAGAATATTATGGTTAACCAAAATCTGGTTTAAACCTAAATACAAACTATCAAGCGACGTCATTACCTGCTTTTCAAACACCTTGAAAACCAGTTTCTCTAGTGCCCCACCCAAGCGCAGAGGTATAACGGCGGCATGAAAAGCACTCACCAACAATGCTGGGCCAAAAACACTTTGGTGATGGTTTTTATCACCAATTCCTACCGCATCCAAACGGACTTTAAGAGGTAATAATTCGGCACGATATTGAGTTTCACATTTGGTAATCAAGACCCTTGAAGTCAACCAGTCTTCAAAGTCACCTTTATCGACAAGCGATAGGGTATCGCTCATTT
This sequence comes from Oleiphilus sp. HI0128, assembly GCF_001635365.1. NCBI lineage: Bacteria > Pseudomonadati > Pseudomonadota > Gammaproteobacteria > Oceanospirillales > Oleiphilaceae > Oleiphilus > Oleiphilus sp. HI0128. The sequence goes on from NZ_LWGG01000817.1 coordinate 5,174, forward strand.
TTGTAGACATATCCAGATGCTCTTGATATGCCCCTAAAGGATCTTGCACTCCAATTGAAAAACCAGCTTGCAGTTCACGCTGACTCTTCTCTACTTTCTCAGCAGCGGCCATTAGCTCATTGGCTTTTTGGTCACTTTGGGCCTGTATTGAAGCTTGCTTTATTTCCTCAATTAAAACTGGCCAAAGGTCTGTCATTAAGGGAAGTGTCGTGCTATGAATCCTTTCTATACACTCCTCAACAATCTTTTTGCTCTCTTCGCTTGGTGCCGAACGTGCACCCTGGTTCATAGCAACCAAAGCACGGATAGCTTGAGGTTTACGCTCAGTAAAGCGAATACCAAAAGCTCCTGTCATCATATGTGCGAGATGCGCACCGATGTGAAACTCTTTACCACGCAAGTCCTTAAAAGAAAGGTCCAGTAAATCTTCTTTTCTAAGTATGGCCAAAAAGTCGATATACTCACGATCAAATTTGAGAAACATACCGTCAGGGCAATAGTCTGCAATCACACAAGGAACATGGTGGGTTTTACCTAAGTGCAGTATTGCCTCATGATGAATCGGTCGACGAATACTTGAGCGACGTTCCTGACTCTTGTTCATTGCGTAATCCGCTGTTGTTGAGTTCGATTAATATGGTCCATGAATAGTCTAAATCTGTTTCATCAATACTTTTGCATTGCGGCTAGAGTTATAGTTTTTCCCGCCAGGCAAGTGCTCTGAAGAACTCAAGCCGAAGCCCCGTTCTTTAAACCATTGTTCAGTCTTAGTTGTTAACACAAATAAACGGGATAAGCCTAGAGACCTTGCTCTATCTGTTACAGCTTCTAACAAACGATCTCCACGGCCTTTTTGTCGATAATCCGGATCGACCGCGAAACACGAGAGTTCACCGGCCTTGTCTTCAGTAAAAGGATATAAACCAACACAAGCTATGATCGCGTTGTCACGAGCCTCAACCAGAAAATAATCTAATTCCGTCTCAAGTAGCTCTCGTGAGCGTCTAACCAAATAGCCTTGCTCTTCAAGAGGACGAATCAGGTTCAAAATACCGTTCGTATCTTCCAGTCTCGCTGGCCTTATTTGGTCAAAGACTTCGACACTAACCATTGTGCCATGACCATCTCGGGTAAATAACTCTTCAAGCAAAGCACCATCATGAGCATAACCAAGCAAGTGAGCTCTAGTCACACCAGCCTGGCAAGCTATCGCAGCGGAATATAGCAAATTCAAGGGAGTACCCGCGTCAATTAGCTCAGTACCAGCACGTTTTGTGTCGACAAGAGACAAGGCCTCTTCAGCCGTCAGCTGCTTTACTGCTGTGCCTTTTTCTGTCGAAATAGGGCTTTCACTACCTAGAAATATCAGCTTATCTGCTTGTAGCCTTACCGCTAAGTCCCCTGCGAGCTCTTCGTAGCTTAAATTGAAAATATCACCACTCATAGAGTACCCAGTTGCAGGAATCAAAACGATTGAGCTTGACTCTAAGCTCTGGGTAATAGCCTCGACTTCAATCTTCCTGACATGCCCCGTATGGCCCATATCGACACCTCGACTCACACCATGAGGCTTTGCCATAACAAAATTGCCACTGACTACTCGAATTTTAGCCCCGTGCATTGGCGAATTCACAACCCCCATAGAGAGGCGAGCCTCGAGCTCCGAACGAAGTCTTCCGTAGGCTTTAAGCACCGCAGGCATCATTCTTTCTTCCGTTACACGAAGGCCCAAGTGAAATTTTGAACGTATCCCCCGGTCGGCAAGCTCCTCATCTATTTGCGGACGAGCCCCAAAAACAATAGCCAAGCGAATACCCAAGCTATTTAGCAAACTAATATCATTGATAATATTCGCCAGATTATGGTTTGCTAGCGCTTCTCCGCTTAGGGCGAGCACAAAAACCTGATTACGGTGAGCATTTATATAGGGGGAAGCATTTCTAAACCAGCTCACCCACTCTTTCATTTCAGTCATCTATTTATGAATACCTGAGTTGGCAGCGTATTAGCGCCAAACTTCGACGAGTTCTATTTTCTCATTAGCAAAAAAGTAATCTGCAGTCCCACCGCCAAAAATAAGCGTCACTTCAATTTTTTGTTCGTCAGCAGATTTCAACAAGCCCTGGTAGGTTTTGCCATCCTTGAGTTCAATTCTTACTTTACGGTCGACGAATTCGGATAAAACCATAATATCAGTTGGCTGATAGCGTAAATTACTCAAAACCACTGTCGCCTGACCGCTGCTCTCTGGTTTTTTAGGTTTCTCTTCAAGCACTGGCTCAGGCCGATAATAACTGCCATCTAAAAACAGCTGCAACGATTGACTCATTTTGCCGTTGATATTTGCACTTATTGCTAGACTAGACACTAGTTCCTGATCATAAAGTCGTTCTAACTCTCCCAACCTTATCGGCACAGGAGGTTCAACTTTTAACTTCAAGACACCGCCTTGCAACAATTTATCACGATATAAATCTTCGACAGCCTCATTTGCCAGCATTCCTATCCCCGCCATACCTATTCGCCAAGCTTGAGAAGCATGTTTTGCATAGGCCTCAGGCTCTAAGCCACTCTCTTCCGTGCATAAGTTCACCATACGACGAGCATAGCCCGCATCTAAATGACTCATTTCTAGGTTATGAATATTTATTGCTGACACATTTCCCGTTTCAATTACGGTATTAAGCCCTTCCAAATCCAGACTTAGGGCCAACTCTAACTTTCCGATCTTATCGATGTCTATCGACAGCGTAATCATATCTTTGCCGCGGGCTTGCTCATAATAGATGCGACCCGAAGCCGATAGCTCTTCTATCCCCATGGCTTTTAAAGCTGAGAAATCCAGAGATGAACGATCTCCGCAAGCAAACAAGCTCATTGGAACCAACACCTTATCGCCAATAAACAGAGCCATCCATTCATCAAGACCGCGCCCCTTAAAAGGCATTCGCAAGCCAGAGTAGCTCATTGAAATCGGAGCAGTCAATTTGCCTACTTTTAAGCTAGGCAAGGCTGTCATCATTGAAGATGCATTGCCTAAACCGAGCGTAAGTTTGTCTATATTAATCGGACGCTTCAAACTAAAAGGCGTTAAAACAAGTCCCTCAAAATGGATATTCCCTTCAAAGTCAACCGATAGCCAGGAATAGCTTAACGAAAGGCTTTTACTATGCTCTTGTTTAAAACTTTCTATAAACTGCATCGCAGAGTACGTGGCATAGGCCTTGATGCCTGCTACAAGGAGCAGCCCAAGAATCAATAAAGCCCCTAACTTCTTAATCATTTCTTATGTTCCAAGTAACTTATCCAACTTCGTATACAAACTATAGCAAATATTCTAAGAATTTAACTTTA
>NZ_LWGG01000818.1:0-3704 GCF_001635365.1 Oleiphilus sp. HI0128
ATTGGAATTTCTCATGGTGTGTATTTCAACTCTATATAAATTAATTGGGAAAGGTTAATTAAATCAGCAAGCTATGAATATTTTCGGTGCTTAGTATAAAGCAAAAACGGTGTCTATTCACATGAATAGACACAGGATAACATCTTGTTACTGACCGAAATCAATCTCCCACATACAAATTGGCTTTTTCTGGCCATTATTTCACCAACTACTTAGGTGGCTGTATATATTTTAATAAGCCATTAATGATTCAGAGTACCTTAATAAGATAAAGATCGACTATCCCGGGGGAAGTATGACTAAGCATAATGAGCAAATAGCAAAATCCAGACTTGGGCGCTTATTAGTAAACCGCGGTTATATTAGCGAAGCGCAACTTGATCAAGCACTTCAGCTTCAAGTCTCCGAGAACATGATGCTTGGTGAGGTCTTAATTAAGCAAGGCTGGATTAGTGAGAAAGAGCTAAATAGAACACTTAAGCATCAGTCTCGTTACCGTTACACTGCAGCATTTGTTGCTTTGGCTGCGGCGCCGTTTCAACCGATGCTTGCTATGGCTGCGAGTCCCGCTGCAGCTTTACCAATTAATAACACCAGTAGCGCTGAGCTAACACGAGAACAGTTAGGTAAGTTTGGCGGCATGCAGATGCTTGATGACGAAGCTTTGGCAGGTGTTAATGCCCAAGGGTTCGGTCCAATACCAGGTATGGGGCTTAGCATCGGTCAGAATGCTGACGGAGCGGTTGCCGGTTTTCAGCATAAATATAACGACGAAGATGAATATGAAGAGCCGAAGGATGAGCAAGTGGCTTATGAGTTAGCGGACAGTGTATTAACCATGGCAGGTGTTGGTCCGATATCTAACCTGATTGAAGCAGATATTTCTATTGAGGGTTTGAAATACCAGGAAGGAAGAGGGCCTATAGAAATTACTGACGAAGGCGGTATAAAAATATATATGCCGACAGAAATTGCTCGAATTAGCATGGAGAATATTCGAGTTAAAGGAAATACTAGCGGCCCAACTATGGGAAGCATTTACATGTCTGATATCAAGTATCATCCAGATTCCAGCTATACAATTACCGCGAGAAACTAAGCCCTCTACGTTGTTATACATAAAAAAACAGGCGCGAGCCTGTTTTTTTATGCGTCAAAATAGGGCGCTCGAACATAAAAAATTAGTTAGGGCTTTTCCTTGCTATATCGCTTCCCTATACCGGTTGAGAAAGCTATTATTCAACACGTTAATTGAGTTATAGAGAATTGATATGCCAAAAATAGCCAGTGGAATCGTACGATTCAAAACCGAAGTGTACCCTCAGAAGAAAGAACTATTCGATCAACTTGTGAAAGGGCAGCATCCAGAAGCTCTTTTTATTACATGCTCTGATTCTCGTATTGACCCAAACCTTTTAGTTCAGACGGAACCAGGGGAACTATTCATATGTCGAAATGCAGGCAATATTGTTCCACCGCATAGCAACTATACTGGTGGTACCACGGCAACGATTGAGTATGCTGTTGCCGTTCTTGAAGTCAAACATATTATTGTGTGTGGACACACCTGTTGTGGGGCAATGGCCGGCGTGATGGACCCTGACTCGCTCACTAACCTTCCTCATGTGACACAATGGCTCAGCTACTCAAAGGCTGCGCATCAGATTGTTATGGAAAAGCTGCCAGAGGGCTCCCATGATGAACGTCTGGCTATGTTGATTGATGAAAACGTTTTGCTTCAGTTGCAGCATTTAAAGACCCACCCTCATGTTGCTGCCAAACTTTCTACCAATAAAATTCAGCTACATGCCTGGACCTACGATATTGGTGCCGGAGACGTAAGGGCTTTTGATGATGAACGTGGTGAGTTTGTGCCCGTTGAGGAACGTTACGCCGAGGATGTAAAAGCGTATCTTGAATCCCAACAGGCCGGTGCATGCAACGCGGACCATTAATCTGGCATATGAAATAGCAAGGAAGGTAAAAGAGAATAATAAGGATCTACAATGAAAGTTTTGGTGATCGGTGCTAATGGCGATATTGGTGCTAATGTCTTACGAGGGCTGTCAATCTAAGATAACAACTAAAAGCAGCTTTAGGCAGCTTTTAGTTGTTATCTTAGCCTCGAAAGTAAACTTCGATCAGGTGATAGCCAAATTTTGACTTTACTGGACCGTGAACGGTCTTTAATGCTTTTTTGAAAATTACTTGTTCAACGGGCTTAACTAAGTCACCAGGCCGAATTTCGCCTAAGTCGCCACCATTCTTTTTGCTAGGGCAGCTAGAGTGCTTGCGCGCCAGTTTTGCAAAGTCACCCCCTTTAGCCAAGGCTTGTTTTATCGTGTTGGCAGTTTGCTCATCTTTTACAAGAATATGACGCGCCATCGCAGTTTTCATTAGCAAAGTCTCTAATTATCTCGGCTTTTTAGTTTAACTTGCATGCCCTTATTATTCGAGAGCGTAATGAGAGGTTGAGGGTCAAACACATTGTTTTCATCTAATTCGACTTCGAATCTTCTCATAATTGTTGCAAGTATTATTTTCGCTTCCATCATCGCAAATGATTGCACAATGCAAAATCGTGGCCCCGAGCCAAAAGGTATATAAACATGCTTTGGTATGTTTTTCTCGTTTTCTGGTGAAAAACGCTCTGGATCGAAGCGGTTCGGGTTTTCAAAATAACGTGGGTTTAAGTGGTTCGCATAAGGTGATAGGAAGATAACTTTATCTTTGGGAATATGATATGAGCCTATGTCAATGTCGTCATTGGCTTGTCGGTTGTTTAGCGTCCAGACTGGCGGTAACAAGCGCATTGATTCCTTAATGACCATATCAGTATAGTTAAGCTCACCTAGGTGTTCAAACTGAGCGTCTTGATCGTTTAAAACACTGTCTAACTCGGCATGAAGCTTTGCCTGAATATCTGGATGTAGAGCGAGCAAGTAGAATGTCCAACTTAAGGCATTTGATGTTGTTTCATGGCCTGCGGTAAATAGTGTGATTAGTTCATCCATCACGAGCTCGGTTGGCATGCTGCTTCCGTCTTCGTATTTAGCTTCGAGCAGCATTGACATCATATCTGGTTTTTTATCAGCATTTGTTAAGTCTGAGTTCTTTCTTGTTTCTATCATACTGCTAATTGTTTTGTGCAATGCCTTTTTGGCAGCGACCAAGCGACGGTTTCCTCGGGTGGGAACCCAGTCAGGAAAAACTAAAGCCTGCTGAAACCGTTTGTTAGTTTCCGTTTGAACGATGTGCATTGTTTCACCAATATTATTTGCATTGCTTTGCATATGTTCCATATCTGTATCAAACAGAGTCTTGCTGACGATATACATTGTCAGCTTGAACATATCATCAGCAATATCCCTGTTACCCGCCTTCCAATCTTGCGTCATTCTGCTTGTATAATCGCTCATAGTTTTAGCGTAAGACTCAATTCTACGGAAGTGGAAGCCTGGCTGTACTAATTTCCTTTGAGTCTTATGATTAGCAAGGTCATTGTTTGTTATCAGCCCCTTTCCCAAAACGGTTCCCATGACAGCAACGTCTCGGTCTGACTTTCTAAATTTTTTTGCTTGGCTTACAAGAATTTGGTGGCTTAAGTCACCACTTGTGACAAGCGCCATATTGTTAAAAGGGATGTGGAATTCCACTATGTCCGGGTAGGTAGACATTAAACGGTGGAAGAAGGCCAAGGGGTC
>NZ_LWGG01000819.1:0-1683 GCF_001635365.1 Oleiphilus sp. HI0128
TGACTCCGATAAGGCCGTAAAAGACCTGATTAAACGAGAGTATGAGCATGGGTTTGTGACCGATATTGAGTCAGAAACCTTTGAACCCGGATTAAACGAGGATGTCATTCGTCGTATTTCGGCAAAAAAGAATGAGCCTGAGTGGTTACTAGAGTGGCGTTTGAAAGCTTATCAAAGCTGGCTGGATATGGAACAACCCGAATGGCAGCAGGTAAACTTCCCGGAAATCGACTTTAACGACATCGCTTATTTTTCCGCTCCCAAAAACCCGGACGATGCGCCGCAAAGTTTGGATGAAGTCGACCCTAAACTGCTCGAAACTTACGAGAAACTGGGCATACCATTACATGAGCGTGCTCGTTTGGCAGGTGTTGCAGTTGATGCTGTTTTCGACAGTGTCTCTATCGGTACTACCTTCAAAGAGAAGCTTACGGAAGCTGGCGTTATCTTCTGCCCTATTTCTGAAGCAGTTCACGAATACCCCGAGCTAGTCAAAAAGTATTTAGGAAGTGTTGTCCCCCAACGTGACAATTATTACTCGGCACTTAACTCTGCCGTATTCAGTGACGGCTCCTTTGTATATATCCCGAAAGGCGTTCGCTGCCCACTTGAACTATCCACTTATTTCCGTATCAATGAAGCAAACACCGGGCAGTTCGAACGAACATTGATCGTTGCCGATGAAGGCAGCCATGTCAGCTATCTTGAAGGCTGTACCGCACCGATGCGTGACGAGAACCAGCTTCATGCAGCCGTTGTGGAACTCGTCATTCTTGATGACGCCGAGATCAAATACTCAACGGTTCAAAACTGGTACCCAGGTGATGAAAATGGTCAGGGTGGTATCTACAACTTTGTGACCAAGCGCGCGTCTTGTATCGGTAAAAACTCCAAGGTTAGCTGGACTCAGGTTGAGACCGGCTCAGCAATTACCTGGAAGTATCCAAGCTGTATTTTGCGAGGTGATAACAGTGTTGGTGAATTCTACTCTGTGGCACTGACCAATAACTTCCAGCAAGCTGACACCGGAACAAAAATGATTCACTTGGGTAAAAACACCTCAAGCACTATCATTTCTAAAGGTATTTCAGCCGGTAAGAGTGACAGCAGCTATCGCGGTTTGGTTCGTATTGGCCCTGGCGCCGAGAACGCTCGAAACTATACTCAGTGTGACTCGCTATTGATTGGTGATAAGTGTGGCGCTCACACTTTCCCTTACATCGAAAGTAAGAATAAATCAGCAGTCGTTGAACACGAAGCCACCACATCGAAAGTTAGTGATGACCAGCTGTTCTTGTGTCAGCAACGTGGCATTGATGCGGAACATGCAGTATCAATGATCGTTAACGGATTTTGTAAAGAAGTATTTAAAGAGCTACCGATGGAATTTGCTGTCGAAGCAACAAAACTATTAGAAGTCAGCCTTGAAGGCTCCGTCGGTTAATAAGACTCTAAATCAATTAAAATACAATGGCCCCTGCCCTGGCGGGGATGACCAAAAGCATTAAAGAGAGAGACAATGCTAAAGATCGAAAATTTACATGCCAATGTTGAAGGCAAACAAATCCTGAAAGGCTTAAACCTTGAAGTGAAGGCAGGCGAAGTTCACGCGATTATGGGGCCAAACGGCTCGGGTAAAAGTACTTTATCGCAAGTGCTTGCAGGCAATGAAGCTTATGAAGT
>NZ_LWGG01000820.1:0-15057 GCF_001635365.1 Oleiphilus sp. HI0128
AATAAGGCTATAGCCGCTATTAATGCTGATACAAACGCGCACCTGGATCAGATTACTCAGCTAGAGGAAAGTAACCAGACACTACAAGAACAATTAGATATCGCTCTAGGTTCTGTTTCATCTTTTGAAGAACAAATCGGCGGCCTCAACAATCAGATATCTACCGTTCAAGATCAGCTCGAAAATGAAAAAGCAATTCTAGAGAATGAGTATCGCGCACAGATAGATGAACTAAATAGTACCTTCAACGCTGAGAAAGAAAGCCTTAGCTCTCAACTTACTCAAGTTGAAAAAGACCTGGCAGACCTTGCTGACCTACTTGTTACGTTCGAGCGCTGGCACGAAAGCCTAACCCAGCTCATGCTACATAATGCTGAGATGCACACGCAGAACCAGGAGTTTTTCAACATCGTTAAGCAGATTGTAATCCTTGCGCTGAATGCAGCTATCGAAGCTGCAAGAGCAGGCGAACACGGTCGTGGTTTTGCTGTAGTGGCTGACGAAGTTCGTAACTTGGCGATGCGAAGCCAAGAATTAAGTGAGAGCTATAAAGAAAATCTAAACAAGAATGACTTTTTGACCACCGCGACCTTCCAGGACATTCAGGCTAGCGGAAAAATGATACTGACCGATGTCTCGTCCACGACAGAGATTGTTAAAAATATGCTTAACCAGCTATAGAACAGCTGATAACAATGAACAGAACGAAACAAAAGTAAATTTTGGCCACGCATATGTTAGTAAATGAAGAATTCAAAAATGAAATAAAGCGCACCTTCAAAGCAAGTTTTGAAGAGTCAATAACTGCGGGGTCTGACCCTTCCCGCTGGTACATAAAAGAGCGCACAAATCTCGACAACCTTAACGAGGCTGAGTTCTACGTACTGACAATGTCCTCGCAGCTTTTCAGAATATTCGCACTGTTTCACTTTACTAAAAAGCCAGAAACAGAAAGCTTGATTTCAGAGACACTTAAGATTAACCAAAGCAATCTTGATGACGATAAGTTCTATGACTATCTCGGCGAAGTAGGTAATGCATTTTTAGGTGCCATTAAACGAGATATTGGTAAAGCAGTACCAAGCCTTGGCGTGTCGACACCAAACCGATTAAGTAAAGATTGTTTAAAGTACATGAAGAGCTTGAATACAAATTTTGAATCTCATTCAGTTGCTGAATACGATGACCAAGCCCTCTTTTACGCGAGCGTTTATTTAGTTGCCGATGAAGAACTCGATATACGTATTGATAGACACTTGATTGAACAAGAAACCGATTCAGGCGAGTTAGAAATGTTTTAATTGCATCTATCCAATAAGAAGACGCAATAAAGATAGATTTAAGCAGGAGTAAAAATGAGCGAAACCACACAAATAGTCAGTAAAGTTTTGGTGCACGAATGTAATGATGATGCACTATCTGTACTCAAAGAAGTCTGCACCAAGCATAAGCTTGTCGGCCTAAAAGTTAGTACAGGCAATAATATGATCGGCATTAAAGATGCTTCGAACGAAATAGATGACATACTAAAGTCTAACGTTGACCTCGGCGCAATATTTCTATCAGAGGATCCTGACCCGAACGGCTTCACCGGTTTAGATTTGTGCATGAAAATTCATCATACACGACCTGAACTACCGATTTTTCTTCGTAGAAGCAGCCTTACTGATACGCAAGACCTTGACCCTGATGTTCAGGAAGCAATTACAGGTGTTTATACACTTGAGACACCTGAAGCTCTAGACGAGCTAATCAGCTCATATGTGTGCAGCATGTACTATCCTATCGAGCTTGCACAGGGCATCCAGGATATTTCCTTAGATGCATTTGAGAACATCTTTAAAGGTACAGATATTAGTTGCGAGCAGCCCTATTTGGTTAAAGACCAAATCATTTACGGTGAGCTGTTTAGCCTTATACCTTTAGAAAGTGACTGGTGTCGTGGGTACATGATGCTACAGACTACTGAGAATGAGATATTGGAGCTTATTAGATCTGGACGCACTCATATAGACACAACACGCCCTGACTCTAGAGACACCAACTCGGTTCTCAATGAGCTGACAAATATGATTTGGGGCGGAATTAAATCCCGTTACTTCCATAGCGGTGAAAGCCCGGATGATGGGCATCGAACACAAGTACCGATCATTGTTAACCATGTACAAAAGCATATTTCTTTTGGTTCAACGGAACCTCAGCTATGCTTTAAATATACGCTTAACGACCCGGGCAGACGCTACCCAAATATTACCTTGTACCAGCGCCTGGTATTTAACCTAAGCTGGTCACCAGAAAAGTTCGCTGAAAGCGACAAAGCAGTTGATGATTTCGTAGATGGCGGAGAGTTAGAGCTATTCTAACCCCAGCGCATTTGCTTAAAATATTTTGAATTTATTTGAATAATAGTCTTTAGAGACAAACGAGGAAAAAAACATGGCTCAAATTCTTGTTGTTGACGATTCTGCAACCGTACGCAATGAAGTTAGCTCATTTATAAAAGGGCACGGCATGACAGTAGAAGTAGCCGTCGACGGTAAAGATGGCTTGGAAAAACTGAAGAAAGACCCAAGCATCAAACTAATTATCTCGGACGTAAACATGCCAAACATGGACGGTTTAACCATGGTTGAAAAAGTACGCGGAGAACTTGGTAACGCAACTGTAAATATTATCATGCTCACTACGGAGAGCGATCCACGCATGAAGCAGCGCGGTAAAGCTGCCGGCGTTAAAGGCTGGATTGTTAAGCCTTTCAAAGGTGACAATGTTGTTGCAAGTATTAAGAAGCTTGTTGGCGCTTAAGCAAACAACCTTATTGCCCCCCCTGAAAAGAGCGATTTATTCGCTCTTTTTTTTGCCTGCGAATAAAAGCAATGAGCCAAGACTGTACTTTATAATGGATACAAAAAAGGCGGGATAGATTAACTCTACCCCGCCCTTTAAAGACTAACTTAAATCGTTAATCTCGCTAATAGCGATATCCTACCAGCCAGCTTTTTCTTTCAGCGCTGAACCAATATCCGCTAGAGAACGAACAGTCTTCACACCAGCTGCCTCGAGTGCAGCGAATTTCTCATCAGCTGTACCCTTACCACCAGCGATGATCGCCCCAGCATGCCCCATACGCTTACCAGCAGGCGCTGTAACACCCGCTATATACGACACAACAGGCTTTGTTACATTAGCCTTGATGTACTCAGCTGCTTCTTCCTCAGCAGTACCACCAATTTCACCAATCATTACAATAGCTTCTGTCTGGGGGTCGTTCTGGAACATTTCCAAAACATCAATAAAGCTAGTACCTGGTACTGGGTCACCACCAATACCTACGCAACTTGACTGACCGAAGCCTGCATCAGTTGTTTGCTTAACCGCTTCATAAGTCAAAGTACCTGAGCGAGAAACAATACCAACCTTTCCTGGTAGGTGAATGTGACCAGGCATGATACCGATCTTAGTCTCTCCTGGGGTGATAACACCAGGACAGTTTGGTCCAATCATACGAACGCCAGCTTGATCAAGCTTAACCTTCACATCAACCATATCCAAAGTAGGAATGCCTTCAGTAATGGTAACGATCAGCTCGATACCTGCATCAATCGCCTCTAAAATCGCATCTTTACAGAAAGGTGCTGGAACATAGATAACCGTAGCCGTCGCACCCGTAGCTTCAACCGCTTCGCTAACAGTGTTGAATACTGGAAGACCAAGATGAGTCTGACCACCCTTACCCGGACTTACACCACCAACCATTTGCGTGCCATATGCAATAGCTTGCTCTGAGTGGAAAGTACCTTGCCCACCAGTAAAACCCTGACAGATAACTTTTGTATCTTTATTAATTAAAACTGACATTATTTACCCTCCGCTGCAGCGACAACTTTTTCTGCAGCATCTGTCAATGATTCTGCCGCGATAATATCCAAATCAGAGCTAGCAAGCACTTCTCTGCCCGCTTCAGCATTTGTACCTTCAAGTCGTACGACAACTGGTACTTCAACACCTACTTCTTTAACTGCACCGATAATACCTTCAGCAATCATGTCACAACGTACAATACCACCAAATATATTAACCAATACTGCTTTTACATTGTCGTCAGACAAAATAATTTTGAATGCTTCTGAAACACGTTCTTTCGTCGCACCGCCACCAACATCCAAGAAGTTAGCAGGCTTACCACCGTGCAAGTTAACGATATCCATCGTACCCATTGCAAGACCGGCACCGTTAACCATACAACCAACATTTCCGTCCAGAGCAACATAGTTCAATTCGAATTTAGCAGCATGTGCTTCACGCTCATCTTCTTGAGAAGGATCGTGCATTTCACGGATCTTAGGCTGACGATATAAAGCATTGCTATCAACGCCAATTTTTCCATCCAAGCAGTGGATGTTACCTTCGTCTGTAATGACTAGAGGGTTGATTTCTAATAGTGCGAAATCATGATCATTGAACATGTTCGACAAACCCATAAACACTTTTACGAACTGCTTGATCTGATCGCCTTCAAGACCTAACTTGAATGCAAGCTCACGACCTTGATACTGCTGTGGGCCAACCAGTGGATCAATTTCAGCTTTGTGAATCAATTCAGGCGTTTCTTCAGCAACAGTTTCAATTTCAACACCGCCTTCAGTAGAAGCCATAAACACTACGCGCTGAGACGCTCTATCTACGACGGCACCCAAGTACAATTCGTTAGCAATATCAGTGCAACTTTCAACAAGAATTTTTGCAACTGGCTGACCACTCTCGTCTGTTTGATACGTGACAAGATTCTTACCCAACCAGCTCTCAGCAAAGGCCTTGATCTCTTCTTTGGACTTAACCAGCTTAACGCCACCTGCTTTACCACGGCCACCTGCGTGAACCTGGCACTTCACTACCCACATATCGCCGCCAATTTTATCGGCTGCAGCAGCCGCTTCGTCAGCTGTGTCACATGCATAACCTGTAGAAACAGGCAGTCCGTATTCAGCAAAGAGTTGTTTTGCCTGATACTCGTGTAAATTCATAATTCATTCCGTCATTTAATTGATTAATGCCACTCGTATTAAGTGGCCGGACAAAATCTCGGTCAATCCTTAACCGATCACATTGCGCCACTCATTGCTGGCACAGCGTAAATCCCTTTTCTTTCCCGTGTTATGTTCGCACTAGCCCCGCTTATCTATTGAAATAATGCGGGGAATATGCGTTATTATTTATTTACGTTTCTTTCTATTTGCAATATGAATCGCATGACCACCAACAGCTAATGCAGCTTCATGGACCGTTTCTGACAATGTTGGGTGAGCAAACATTGTCAAACCAAGGTCTTCAGCGCTAGAACCAAACTCCATCGCGATAACCGCTTGCGCAATTAGCTCAGAAGTACTGCCACCTATCATATGAACACCAAGTACTCTGTCCGTCTTAGCATCTGCTAATACCTTAACCATACCTGCAGTGTTATTCGCTGCCATTGCACGGCCATTTGCAGCAAACGGACAAGTACCAACGTTATACTCAACACCGTCAGCCTTTAGCTGCTCTTCAGTACGTCCAACCCAAGAGATTTCAGGGTTGGTATAGATAACCCCGGGAATCGTATCGTAATTAACTTCAGTCTTTTGACCAGCAATACGCTCAGCAACCATAACCCCCTCTTCAGAGCCTTTATGCGCTAGCATTGGACCACGTACAACATCGCCTACGGCATAAACACCCGGAACGCCTGTATTACAATGGTCATCTACGAAGATAAATCCGCGCTCATCGAGGTTTACACCGCTATCAGCCGCTAACAAGTCTTCTGTTACTGGTCGGCGACCGACAGCGACTATCAACTTATCAACCTTAAGTTCTTGCGCACCTTTGGTATCTTCATAGCTAACGTTTACGAGGCCGCGCTTGATATCGGTACCATTAACACGCGCCTTTAATTTAATATCCAAGCCCTGCTTCTTAAATTGCTTAAGCGCTTCTTTTGCAATTTGCTGATCAACAGAACTTAAGAAGGTATCTTGAGCTTCGAGGACCGTTACTTCAGAACCCAAGCGCGCCCATACACTACCCAATTCAAGGCCGATAACACCTGCCCCGATCACGCCCAAACGCTTAGGAACTTCATCAAAGTTCAGCGCACCAGTTGAATCAACGATATGGCCTTCAGTTAAAGGTGCTGGCGGAATCTCTACAGGTGTTGAACCTGTTGCAAGAATCACATTGTCAGCATCGTAAACAGTAACACCACCCTTGGCATCCGTTACTTCAACCTGCTTACCCGCAAGCAATTTACCCGTACCTTGAATCGACGTTACACCATTTGCTTTGAACAAAGATGCAATACCACCTGTTAAATTCTTAACAATCGTATCTTTACGGCCAATCATCTTAGGCACGTCAATCTTCAAATCGTCCAGGCCAATACCGTGCACGTCAAAATCATGCTTCGCCTCTTCATACTTATGTGAAGACTCAAGCAAGGCTTTTGAAGGGATACAACCCACGTTCAAACAGGTACCACCAAGAATCTGCTTACCTGTCTCAGATGTCCACTTTTCAACACACGCAGTCTTTAAGCCAAGCTGACCACAACGAATTGCAGCAACATATCCAGCCGGACCAGAACCAATTACGATTACATCATACTTATTTGACATTTATATTTATCTCCCGGTTCTCGACTTAAATTTCTAGAAGAATTCTAGCTGGATCTTCAATCATTTCCTTGATCGCAACCAGGAACTGAACAGCTTCTTTACCATCAATCATTCGATGGTCATAAGACAAAGCAAGGTACATCATCGGCAAGATCACAACCTCACCATTAACAGCCATAGGTCTCTCTTGAATCTTATGCATACCCAAAATCGCCGTTTGAGGCGGATTCAAGATTGGCGTAGACATCAAGGAACCGAATACACCACCGTTAGAAATAGTGAAAGTACCGCCTGTCATTTCTTCAATAGAGAGCTTACCGTTACGGGCTTTTTGACCATACTCTTTGATTGATCCTTCAATTGTTGCCAAGCTCATACCATCTGCATCGCGTAAGACTGGTACTACCAGGCCTTTATCACTTGATACCGCTACACCAATATCCTGATAACCATGATAAACAATTTCATCACCATCGATTGACGCATTAACTGCCGGGAAGCGCTTCAAGGCTTCAGCAGCTGCTTTAACGAATAAGGACATGAAACCAAGCTTAGTGCCATCATGCTTCTTCTCAAACAACTCTTTATATTGTTTTCTAAGATCCATTAAGGGCTTCATGTTAACCTCATTAAAGGTGGTCAACATGGCAGTATTTTGACTTGCATCCAACAATCGACGTGCAATGCTTGCTCTTAAGCGAGTCATAGGCACTCGTTTTTCAGCGCGAGCGCCAAGATCAAGCGCTACTGGCGCAGCAGGGGCCGATACTGGCTTACTAGCTGGCGCAGCAGCGGCCGGAGCAGGTGCACTAGTAGCAGTTGCAAGGTGCGCAACAACATCCTCTTTTGTCAAACGACCGTCTTTACCACTTGCTGCAATAGCTGACGGATCAAGACTATTTTCTTGCACCAATTTTTTAGCAGCCGGGCTCATGATAACTTCGGCAGCAGGGGCCGACTCTTCAGTCGCCGCCGGAGCCGCTTCAGCTGCGGGTGCTGCGGCACTTGTACCGCTTGCGCCAGCTGTAAACTTACCGATGACTTCGCCACTTAGGACAATATCGCCCTCTTGCTTTAAAATAGATTCAATCACACCATCATCTGGCGCAACGACTTCAAGAACGACTTTATCAGTTTCTATATCGACGATGAGTTCATCACGCGATACCTGCTCTCCAGCTTGCTTATGCCAAGTGGCAACTGTTCCATCCGCGACTGACTCTGGGAAGGTTGGGGCTTTAATTTCTGTAGACATTTCCAATCCTTATTAAACTATTCAACATCAAACGCTTGGTTAACTAGCGCATTTTGTTCTTCAACATGTACCGAAATATAGCCTGCAGCAGGAGCAGCGGAGCTTTTACGTCCGGCGTATCTTAAATATATTTTTTCATCAATTTCTTTGAGCACTCGACGCATTCTATGCTGCGTTGGATACCATGCACCCTGATTTTGGGGCTCTTCCTGACACCAAACAACATCACTTGCTTTCGGGTACTGTTCCAAGATGGCCTTAAGATCATCCCCAGGGAACGGATACAATTGCTCGATACGAATCACCGCAGTATCAGTAATTTCATTATGCTGTTGGAAATTCAACAGGTCATAATAAACCTTACCGCTACACATAATGACGCGTTTTATATTGCGAACATCATCAACATAGCTATCGCCAATAACTGTCTGGAATGTACCTGAGCTCAAATCATCAAGCGTTGAGGTAGCTTCTTTGTGACGAAGTAAACTCTTCGGCGTAATGGCGATCAGAGGCTTCCTCAAAGGTCGTTTAACCTGACGACGAAGCATATGGAACACCTGTGCTGGCGTAGTTGGCACACAAACCTGGATATTATGCTCAGCACACAACTGCAAGTAGCGTTCCAAGCGAGCGGAGGAGTGTTCAGGACCCTGACCTTCATAACCGTGAGGTAGTAGCATGGTTAGGCCACATAGGCGCCCCCACTTTAACTCACCACTGGTAATAAACTGGTCAATAACAACTTGTGCGCCGTTTGCGAAGTCACCAAACTGAGCTTCCCAAACTACGAGTGCACCAGGGTTGGTCGTTGCAAAACCATATTCAAAGGCAAGAACCGCCTCTTCCGATAACAAGGAGTCGATAATCTCGCACTTAGGCTGATCTTCTTTGATATTCTGCAAAGGCACATAAGTCGATCCATCTGTCTGGTTGTGTAAAACAACATGACGATGAGAGAAGGTACCGCGACCAACATCTTGACCTGAGATACGAATTTCATGACCTTCTGCTAGCAAACTAGCATAAGCCATTACCTCGCCATAACCCCAGTTCAGCGGCATTGCGCCCTGATTCATTTTATTTCGATCTTCAATGATCTTCTGAACCTGCTTCTGAATAGGAAAGCCTTCATGTATCGCACCTAGCTTTTTACCTAAACGCTGCAAGGTTTTGGCATTGACCGAAGTCTTAGCCTTAGCTGTCCACTCATGGCCAATGAATGGCGTCCAGTCAACATACATAGACTTATTCGGTTCCAGAACCAAACTCTTGGTAACATGATCACCGTTCTCTAGTGCTGAACGGTAGTCATTTTCAAGCTTTTTAGACTGTTCTTGTGAGATCACCTGCTCTTCAAGTAAGCGCTCAGAGTAGATAGAACGAGTTGTCTTCAAGCTCTTGATCACTTGATACATTAATGGCTGCGTGCCCGAAGGCTCATCCGCCTCGTTATGACCACGACGGCGATAGCAGAACAAGTCAATAACGACATCTTTCTTAAACTGATTGCGGAAATCAATTGCAACCTGAGTAGCAAACAAAACAGCTTCGGGGTCATCACCATTTACATGCAAGATTGGCGCTTCGATCATCTTTGCAACGTCGGTACAATACTCTGTTGAGCGCGTGTCTTCACGCTTATTGGTGGTAAAGCCAACCTGGTTATTAATAATAATATGTACGGAACCACCCGTACCATAACCACGAGTTTGTGACATCTGGAAGGTTTCCATCACCACGCCCTGACCTGCAAACGCAGCATCGCCATGCATGATAATAGGTACGACAGAATCCCGACGCTCATCTTCCCTTCTACCCTGGCGCGCTCGAACCGAGCCTTCAACAACCGGAGAAACAATCTCAAGATGTGAGGGGTTAAACGATAAGGCTAGATGCACTTCGCCACCTGGCGTCATCACATTCGATGAAAAGCCCTGGTGGTATTTAACGTCACCGGAACCAATATCATGGAGTTTTTTACCGTCAAACTCATCGAACAAGTCTTTCGGGTTTTTACCAAGCGTATTCACCAAAACGTTTAGGCGACCACGGTGAGCCATACCTATAACGATTTCTTTAGCACCATAACCACCGGCACGCTGAATCAGCTCATCCATCATCGGGATCAGACTTTCACCACCCTCCAAGCCAAAGCGTTTGGTACCTGGGTAACGAGAGCCAAGATATTTTTCTAAGCCTTCTGCTGCTGTTAAACGCTCTAGCAGATGGTAGCGCGTATCAAATTCGTAATTGGGCTTACCTTTTACTGACTCAATACGCTCTTGAAACCATGTACGAATATCTGTGTCTACGATATGCATGTACTCAGCGCCAAGCGATGAGCAATAGGTTTCTTTCAGTCCGTTAACAATCTCTCGAAGACTCAACTCATCGGAACCGAAGACCAAGTTACCAATCTGAAATTCGGTATCCAGGTCGGCCTCGCTCAAACCGTGATATTCAAGCTCCAAATCAGGAACATCAACCCGCTCCATCAAACCTAAGGGATCAAGCTTTGCTGCCTGGTGGCCACGAATTCGATAGGAGTTAATCAATTGAGCGACTTTAACTTGCTTCTTATCGTGCTCAGAGGTTGCGCTTGCGGGAGTAGTCAGTTCGTGACTTGCGTATTTGTTTTTGGAAAGGTGGAGAAACTGTTCACGAATGGTCGAATGAGGGATGTCTTTCTTAGCATGACCATTAACTCTTGGGAGTTGGTCAAAGTAGCTTCGCCATTCTTCAGAGACGCTGTTAGGATCAGCCAAATAAGCGTCGTACAGCTGTTCAACGTATACTAAATTTCCGCCAGACAAGTGAGATGTCCGCCAGAGTTGTTCCATGATGCTTTCTTGCATTAAAAGCTCGCCTTAGTTAGCAGTAAATGCGAATACCAGGCACTATCTTATTGGCGGCCAATATGTATCTCTAAGATACCTATACGTAGCCTAACGATAAAAAGCGATTTCGCCTTGTAACGCCCTACATAACAGGCTCGGATGACTGCTGCCTCAAAGATAATACGGGTGTTACCCGATTCCCCAGTGGTTATTATTTCTCAGCGAACTGCAAATTCGGCTTTTTGGGCTTACTTTACAGTTTCCTAAGTTTTCAGACCTAGGCTAAAGCACTAGGTCTGAAAGGATTCATCACTTGATTATAGACATAAATTCAAAACTTGCAGATTATTGCAATTGATTATGTCTCGACGGCAGAAAGTCTACCCTGACCACTACCGTCTTCAGCACTATTAAGTTGAGCGCTGCAACAACATATTTCTAATATGACCAATAGCTCGCGTTGGATTAAGCCCCTTAGGACAAACGCTAACGCAGTTCATGATACCCCGACAACGGAAAACACTGAAAGGGTCATCCAAATCAGCTAAACGCTCTGCCGTAGCAGTATCACGTGAGTCAGCCAAAAATCTGTATGCCTGTAACAAACCTGATGGCCCGACAAACTTGTCAGGATTCCACCAGAATGATGGGCAAGCTGTTGAACAACAAGCACATAAGATACATTCATACAATCCATCCAGCTTTTCACGATCTTGAGGCGTCTGTATACGCTCAATAGCAGGTGCTGGCGTATCATTAATCAAGAATGGCTTAATTTTCTCGTATTGCTTGTAGAACATAGACATATCTACAACCAAGTCACGAATAACCGGCAAGCCCGGCAAAGGACGAATGATTAACTTGTTACCCTTCACAACTTCTGAAAGAGGTGTAATACAAGCCAATCCATTCTTACCATTCATGTTCAAACCATCTGAACCACAAACACCTTCACGACAAGAGCGGCGGTAAGCCAGTGATGGATCTTTTTCCTTAAGCAAGCCCAGGACATCAAGAACCATCAAATCTTTCCCTTCAGGGATCTGTAACTCAACATCCTGCATATAGGGTGCAGTGTCTTGTTCAGGATTATAGCGATATAAACTTACTAACATCTTCCAAATCTCCCCTTAGTAAGAGCGTACTTTTGGTGGGAACGCATCAACGGTCTTAGGCGAGAAATTAACATCACGCTTACCAACGCGCTTCTCTAGAGGGAAGTACATTGAGTGTTTCAACCAGTTTTCATCATCACGCTCAGTAAAATCATTACGAGCATGAGCACCACGACTTTCTTTACGTCCTTCTGCAGCTACAGCTGTTGCGTAAGCAACTTCGAACAAGTTATCCAGCTCAAGCGCTTCGATACGAGCAGTATTGAAAGCAGCGCTCTTATCTTCAAGATGAGTATTCTTAACTCTCTCACCTATTTCGTCGAGCATCTTAAGACCTTTCTGCATGGTCTCACCTTCACGGAAAACGCCAAAGTAAAGCTGCATCGTGCTTTGCAAATCTTCTCGAACCTTAGCAACACTTTCACCGCCAGTCGTATTATCCAAACGATCCAAACGACTTAATGCGGCTTCGATATCAGCCTCTGTTGCATCATCAGTTGCAAAACCTTCGCGCAAAGATTTCTCAATCTGCAAACCGGCAGCACGACCAAATACAACCAAATCAAGTAGCGAGTTACCACCAAGACGATTTGCACCATGAACTGATACACAAGCAGCTTCACCACAAGCATATAGACCTTCGATAACGTGATCGTTACCTTCAGCATCCTGCGTTAGTGCCTGACCACCGATATTAGTCGGAATACCACCCATCATATAGTGACAAGTTGGTACAACCGGAATTGGTACCTTAACCGGATCAACGTGAGCAAATGTACGTGACAATTCAAGAATACCTGGAAGCTTGGCATTCAAGGTTTCTTCACCCAAATGGTCCAACTTCAACATAACGTGATCTTTATTTGGACCACAACCACGGCCTTCTAGTATTTCCATAACCATTGAACGCGCAACAACGTCACGACCAGCAAGATCTTTAGCGTTAGGTGCGTAACGTTCCATGAAACGTTCGCCTTCGCCATTGATCAGGTAACCACCTTCACCACGACAACCTTCTGTTACCAGTGTACCCGCTCCAGCGATACCTGTTGGGTGGAACTGCCACATTTCCATATCCTGCGCTGGGAAGCCAGCGCGAAGCGCCATCCCCATACCGTCACCAGTATTAATCAAAGCGTTAGTAGTCGACTGATAAATACGACCAGCACCACCCGTCGCCATAACAGTTGCCTTAGCCTTAACGTATACACGCTCACCTGTTTCAATACAGATAGCAATGACACCAACCACTGCACCTTTTTGGTTTTTCACCAAATCGACTGCATACCATTCATTAAGAAAGGTAGTGCCGCCCTTCAAGTTGCCCTGGTATAGTGCGTGCAATAGTGCGTGACCTGTACGGTCAGCAGCAGCACAAGTACGTGCAGCCTGAGTCGGATTATCCGGCCCTTTAGACTGGCCACCAAACGGGCGCTGGTAGATACGACCTGCTTCAGTTCGCGAGAAAGGCAAACCCATATGATCCAATTCAAATACAGCCTGAGGGCCAACTGAACACATATATTCAATTGCGTCCTGATCACCGATATAGTCTGACCCTTTAACAGTGTCATACATGTGCCAGCGCCAATCATCATTTGGATCCGCACTTGCGATCGCACAAGTTATACCACCTTGAGCAGAAACCGTGTGAGAACGAGTTGGGAATACTTTAGTAATACAAGCTGTTTTGATGCCGGATTCTGTCAATTGAAGTGCTGCGCGCATACCAGCACCGCCACCACCAATAACTATTGCATCATAATTAAGCGTTCTTAATTTAGACATTTCTTACAGCCCCCAAAGAATCTGAACACCCCAGACCACGTAAACGAACATGACCAGGCCACAACCAGCTTGAAAAATAAACCTGAATACCATTGCTTTTAGATAGTCTGTAGACACCGTCCACAAACCGATCCAAGCGTGAGCACCCAAAGATAACAAAGCAAGTAAAGAAAATACTCTGACACAAGTTTGACTAAACAGCTCACTCCACTGCATGTATGTCAAGTCAGGGTTTAGCACTAGATAACCCAGAATAAATACCGTGTAAGCAGCCAACACAACCGCTGTAACACGCTGAATCATCCAATCATAGAGTCCACTACGACCAAAACTAGTAACACTTGCTACCATAACCAAACTCCTGCCAATAAGATAAGTACAACTGACACTGCTATAACAACTTTGGCACCGAACTGGCCAGCTTCAAGCGTTTCACCAATACCACAGTCCATTAATAAATGTTTAATTCCCGCTACCAAGTGATAAAGAAGCGCAGAAACCAAGCCCCACATAATCAAAGTAACAAAAGCACCGTCCAGACACTCTTTAGCGGCGTTAAAACCGTCTTCGCTCGAGAGCGAAAGTTCAAGGACATACATAAGAATTGCCACACCAACGAACAAGGCCACACCGGTAACACGGTGCACAATTGACGTTAGCGCAGGCAGAGGAAAACTAAATTGAGTTAGATCGAGATTTACAGGTCGTTTATCTTTCACAGCACATATACTCTCTCAAGTTGGCATGAGCTAATTTAAACAAAGGAAGGCGTCTCTAAAGATTCGCCAACCCTTGCAACCTTTTTATAATAAGATGTTTCAACGCTATTCAGCCTTGCCGCCCGAAAATCTACAATAAAGATTATCCGAAACAAAACGTGAAATAGGCCACCACCTAATTTTGCTGACGGATTATAGGGATTAAGGCCGCGAAATACAAACCACGAACAAAAATAACGGCATTATTTGGCCATTATAAATTTTCTTGTATTTGACAATAATATTTCAGCAACATAGTAGCCCCGCCTTAGGCAGCTCTGGCACCATATCAAGCTTTTTTTCTTAGTTTTCATACCCACTTTGCACCAAATTAGCTTTTATTAGATATTTCCGCGCCACAGCCGTGCAAATTTCACCCACCCAAAAAGCCGAAACTTTCTTTGATTTTTTTTTCATCTACATTGGCACATTACAGAGACGTGACTATAGTCATTCTATTTGGCATAATGCGCAAACTTTTAAGTCGCCAACTGGCCGCAAGCTTTTTACCTATTAAGCAGCAGCTACGCTTGGCTTACTCTATCTCAGCAACAGGAGAGCACCATGACTGATAAAAAAGCTCAGTTATCGGTTGATGGGAAAACCATCGATTTACCAATTTATTCTGGCTCTGTCGGCCCAGATGTA
>NZ_LWGG01000821.1:0-3386 GCF_001635365.1 Oleiphilus sp. HI0128
GATTTGCCTTCACGTATTGCCAAGCGAGCTGCTGTTTCGGCAATTAGTCGTTACTTTAAAATTCCGCCAAAAGAATTTGTGTTCCTGAATCGAAAGCTGGTAGGCGTCTATACCTTTATTTCGGTACTTAATGGTCAGTTTAAGGGGCAGGACCTATTGGCACCTTATGTTGAAGCCTTTAACGTCCGGTAGCCATTCTCCGTTTTCCTTTAAACATTTCAAGAAGCCCGCAACTTATCAAACAAATATCGCCAAGTTAGCTGAAATCCTTTAGAATGCGCGGTTTGGTTGCCACTTATTCCGAGTGCTCAATTTAGATATCAACCTTAGAGTAAAATAATCCAGTGAGTAGTCTTAAACATATTCGTAATTTCTCAATAATTGCCCATATTGACCACGGTAAGTCGACCTTGGCTGATCGTTTTATTCAGGATTGTGGCGGGCTGTCGTCCCGTGAGATGGAAGCTCAGGTACTCGATTCCATGGATATCGAGCGAGAACGTGGTATTACGATCAAGGCCCAGAGTGTCACACTCGATTATAAGGCAAAAGATGGCGAAACCTATCAGCTAAACTTCATCGATACTCCGGGGCACGTAGACTTTTCGTATGAAGTGTCACGTTCTCTCGCTGCCTGTGAGGGTGCGTTATTGGTTGTCGATGCTGGTCAGGGGGTCGAGGCTCAGTCGGTGGCAAATTGTTATACCTCCATCGAAATGGGCTTGGAGGTACTTCCTGTACTAAATAAAATGGATTTGCCACAGGCCGATCCTGAGCGAGTAACCCAAGAGATTGAGGATATTATCGGAATCGATGCGTCGGGAGCGGTTCCCTGTAGTGCTAAAAGTGGCATGGGAGTTGAAGATGTTCTTGAAGCTCTAATCGAAGTGGTTCCACCTCCAGAGGGTGATGTTGATGCTGACCTTCAGGCGCTTATTATTGATTCCTGGTTTGATAATTACTTGGGTGTTGTATCTCTCGTACGAGTTAAAGAAGGCACCTTGCGTAAAGGCGATAAAATCTTAATCAAGTCAACGGGCAAAACCCACCAAATTGATGCTGCGGGAGTGTTTACACCGAAGCGTCATGAGACCGGCATTCTTAGAGCAGGTGAAGTTGGTTTTGTTGTTGCGGGTATTAAAGACATTCATGGCGCGCCAGTTGGTGATACCATCACCCATGCTAAAACTCCTGAAGTAGAGCAGTTGCCAGGCTTTAAGAAAGTCCAGCCACAGGTCTATGCCGCTTTGTTTCCAGTTAGTTCTGATGACTATGAGTCGTTTCGCGATGCCTTGGAAAAACTCACCTTAAATGACGCTTCTTTACATTATGAACCTGAGACCTCCGATGCGCTTGGCTTCGGGTTCCGCTGTGGTTTCTTGGGTATGCTCCATATGGAGATTATCCAGGAGAGACTCGAACGAGAATATAACTTAGATTTATTGACCACTGCGCCAACAGTTATTTACGAACTAGTGATGCGTAATGGTGAGGTTATTAAAGTAGATAACCCGTCTCGTCTACCAGACCCCGGTGCAGTAGAGGAGATGAGAGAGCCAATCGTAGAGGCAAATATTCTCGTACCACAAGAGCATTTGGGGAATGTAATTAGTCTTTGTGTTGAGAAACGAGGCATTCAGAAGGATATGCAATTTCTGGGAGGGCAGGTCTCTCTCAAATATGATTTACCAATGAATGAAGTGGTACTCGACTTCTTTGACCGTATCAAATCAGTCAGTCGGGGCTTCGCGTCGCTAGATTATCACTTTGTACGGTTTGAAACGTCTAATTTGACCAAACTGGACGTTCTAATAAACGGTGACAAAGTTGACGCATTGGCGCTAATTATTCATAAAGATAATGCCCACTCAAAGGGACGTTTACTTACCGAGAAGATGAAGGAGCTAATTCCTCGTCAAATGTTTGATGTTGCTATTCAAGCCGCGATTGGTGGTCAAATTGTTGCTCGGCAAACTGTAAAAGCCTTACGTAAAAACGTAACAGCAAAATGCTACGGTGGTGACGTAAGTCGTAAGAAGAAGCTTCTACAGAAGCAGAAAGAAGGTAAAAAACGAATGAAGCAGGTTGGGAGTGTAGAGATCCCGCAAGAAGCTTTCATGGCAGTTTTGAAGATTGATAATTAATACATTGCTTTCGACGTCGTTGGCTTGAGCATCAAGTAGATAAGAGAAGAGTATGGATATAGATTTTCCCCTGATATTGGTTGTACTGACTTTCGCGACGGGTTTGATATACCTTGCCGATGCAATACTCTGGAAACCAAAAAGAGATGCGGCTAAAGATAATTCATCTAGTGCAGCTAGCGAAGAAGAAATTTCTGAAGGCCCTTGGTTAGTAGAAGTTTCTAGGTCTTTTTTTCCGGTACTGGCAATCGTTTTAGTTTTGCGTTCCTTTCTTGTTGAGCCTTTCCAAATTCCTTCTGGTTCAATGTTACCAAGCCTGGAAGTTGGCGACTTTATTCTGGTAAATAAGTATGCCTATGGTTTTCGCCTTCCCGTGGTGGGAACTAAAGTCATTGAAATGGATGATCCGCAGCGCGGTGATGTAATGGTCTTTAAATACCCTAAAGATGGAAAGACCAATTATATTAAGCGAGTTATCGGTGTCCCTGGTGACAAAATTGAATATAAAGACAAGCAGTTATGGATCAACGGTGAGCTTGTCGAAGAGAAACTGTTAGCGAATTTACCTGGGCGCAAACTGTTTGAAGAGACTTTAGGCTCGGTTAAGCATAAGCTGTATGAGCATAAAGCGCAGCTAAATAGAGGTGCTGAAGGTTACTGGGAGATTCCTGAGGGCTCGTATTTTATGGTTGGAGATAACCGGGATAACAGTAATGATAGCCGCTTTTGGGGCGTTGTTCCTGACCACCTGGTTGTCGGAAAAGCCTTTGCGATATGGATGCATTGGCCAAAGTTCTTCTCCATACCTAGTTTTTCGCGTGTTGGTGCTATCGAATAAAGTTTAAGACTTTTGTTTAGCGAGTAGGCAATATCCGTATATTGAACAATACTATTATAAATGTCCTGCTTCTTGGCAGCGCAACGATTCAAATAGATTAACGATGAGGTTATACATGCGTACTGATTCTCGGCAAAAGGGTGCTTCGATGCCAGTGGTCCTGCTTTTTTTGGGTATGGCTGCGATTATTTTAACAATTGCTTTCAAGCTTTACCCCGCGTTTTATGAGCATTGGCAAATTGCATCTGTACTCGAATCTTATGATAAAGAAGTTGATTTAGAAGGGATGTCTGCTGGTGAGCTGGAAACAAACTTCCAAACCCGCTTGTTAACTAACAATGTCCGTACCTTTGATGTTAAGGAAGGCTTCTATGCTGAAGTTACAGATGAAAGTGTTTATATCT
>NZ_LWGG01000822.1:0-8639 GCF_001635365.1 Oleiphilus sp. HI0128
CAACACATAATAATGCAGAAACTAATCACTTAATGACTCGATACCAAACAAATCTAACAACCAATCTGCTTTTTCATTCTTGCCATCTTCAGCTGCTCGTCTAACACTAATCGTAGGATGGTGAATTAGTTTATTCGTTAAGCCCCTAGATAATTGAGTAATTACCTGTTCGGCGTCCGCACCTCCACGCAAGGCATTTAGAGCGCGCTCTAATTCCTTCTGCTGAAGCGTCTCTGCATGTGATCTAAAGCGTTTCAAACTATCACCAACTGAAGAAACACGCTGACGATTAAGAAAATATTCACTTCCCTCAAGAATCATCCGCTCAGCTTCTTGAGCAGCGCCTTCTCGGTTTTTTACATTCTCATCAATAACATCTTTTAAGTCATCAACGGTATAAAGGTAAACATCAGATAACTCTCCTACCTGAGGTTCAATATCTCTTGGTACCGCTATATCCACCATAAAGAAAGGTCGGTGCTTACGATGCTTTAAAGCTCTCTCTACAGCCCCCTTGCCTAATATAGGCAAGGAGCTAGCCGTCGACGCAATCACAATATCGGCATCGATTAATAAATCTGGAATATCACCTAATAAAGCTGCCTCACCTTCAACCAGACTCGACAGATCCTGGGCACGAGCCAGCGTTCGATTTGCAATTATGATCTTTTTAATACCACTTTGTTTCAGGTGCCTAGCCACTAACTCAGTGGTTTTACCCGCCCCGATAAGTAAAGCAGTATTGTCTGAAAAATCTGAGAAGAGCTGGCGAGCCATATTGACGGCAGCAGCGGCGACCGACACTGGGTTTTCACCAATCGCCGTATCAGTGCGTACTTTCTTGGCGACAGAGAAACAATGTTCAAAGAGCCGACCTAGTTTCCCTTGAACAGCCTGATATTCTTGTGCTGAAGCATAGGCTGATTTCAGCTGCCCTAAAATCTGTGGCTCTCCCAGAACAAGAGAGTCCAAGCCAGCAGCAACACGCATTAAATGAACAATCGCATCTTTACCATCATAGACAAAGCTACAGTTTTCGAGGTCTTCTGAATTAACACAATGATAGTCAGCCAACCAAGTCTGCAACATCGAAACATCAATTGCATGATTGCCAGCACAGTATATTTCTGTTCGGTTACATGTCGATAAAATAACCGCTTCATTAACATTCGGCAGTTTTTTGATTGACTCCAACGCGATATCGAGACGTTGTAAATCAAACGCAACTTTCTCTCGAACGTCGACAGTTGCAGTCTTATGATTAATTCCAAACGCCAAAAACGACATGTATACCAAGCAATTTGATTTAAAGCGGCTATTCTACAAATAGAATACATAGAAAGCCAATGACACAGAGCAAGTTCTTAGAGCTAGAAGCCACTTATTTTATGATTAAAGCCTCGACAGCACGACAAAAAGTAGTTCAAACAAATGAACCCTAGCACATGGCCAAACTATACGAACGGTAAGTTGACACCTTAAACCCATCTGTCATCATAAAACTCGTCAAGCCTCAATTATTTAAAAGAGATTCAGATTGAAAGCACTACTCAAACTTATATTAATTTCATCACTTTTCTCACTCAGCGCCTGCTCTAGCCTAATGAAAGCAAAGCAATCTGAGACAGATACCACCGCAAGTAGTGAAAAGCTTTCATCTGAGACATCTCCAGAGTATCAAGATTTCGACCTAAATAAAGACACGCTCTACGACCTGCTTGTTGCAGAGGTTGCTGTCCAGCGTCAAGAATTCAATATCACCTTGCTTAACTATATCCAACAAGCGCGCATGACAAGAGATTTAGGTGTTGTTAAGCGTGCTGTAAATGCAGCTCAATACATGAAAGACATGGAGGCCATAAAGGAAATGGCAATCCTTTGGGTTGATATAAAGCCAGACAGCATTCCGGCACATCAACTTCTGACCTATCAGTATTCCCTTTCTCGCGAATACGAACAGGCCATGCAACATATCGAAAAGATTATCGAGCTTGGCGGTGATGCCCGAGTAGACGGCCTTGCAGTCAGCTCAAGCGCCCTCCCTCTTGAAGATAAAGAAGCCATCCTCCTACTTTATCAATCTTTATATGCAAAATACCCTAACAATCATGAGATTGGATATAGCTACGCACTCACTCAACGCAATTTGAAAGAATACGACGCGGCACTTGAAATCATCGAGCCTATACTAAACGCCGCACCAGAATTCGAAGCAGCCTCAGTCCTCAAGGCCAACGTTCTCTATGATAAAGGTCAACTGGAAGAGGCTATTGAATATGCAGGTGACAAGTTTGACGATTTCCCCTCAAATCATAATCTTGGTCGTCTATATGCAACAATGCTAATAGAAAACAAACAACTCGATGACGCCGAGGAGGTATTCTATTCACTACTGACTAAATACCCCCAAGCATCGCGGTTAAAACTATCGCACGCTATTGTCATGCTAGAGAATAAAAAAGTTGAAGAGGCTTCTGCAGCTTTCGAGCAGCTAATCGACTCCAATCAACACGCTAATGAAGCCTACTATTATTTAGCCCGTATTGCTGACAGCCAAGGTAATTTCAATGACGCTATCGATCTCTACCAGAAAGTAAGCGCTGGCGTTCATTATGAAGTATCTCTTGAGCGCTCAAGTTTCCTAATGGTTCACAACGAACAGCAAGACGAGATGCTAAACAGACTCGCTGAATTGAGAAAGAAACCTGGAGCAAGCCCTCTTAAGTTATGGCTACTGGAAGTTAAATTACTATCTAGTGCAGGTGAAACAGACCGCATGAATGCCTCACTCAACGCCGCCATTCAAGCATTCCCCGAAGATGACCAGCTACTCTACGCTCGAGCAATGAATCGAGAAGCAGACGATGATTTGGCAGGAATGGAGCAA
Organism: Oleiphilus sp. HI0128; assembly: GCF_001635365.1. Classification (NCBI taxonomy): domain Bacteria; kingdom Pseudomonadati; phylum Pseudomonadota; class Gammaproteobacteria; order Oceanospirillales; family Oleiphilaceae; genus Oleiphilus; species Oleiphilus sp. HI0128. The sequence goes on from NZ_LWGG01000822.1 coordinate 2,888, forward strand.
GATCTAAGAAAGCTAATAGAACTGAACCCGAACAATGCGATTGCTATCAATGCACTTGGCTACACCTTGGCCGACCGAACCGATCGTACTCAAGAAGCATTTGAACTAATTCAAAAAGCTTTAGCGCTCAAGCCGAATAACCCCGCCATTTTAGATAGCATGGGCTGGGTACTATATCGACTTAAGCAAAATAAAGAAGCATTGGTATTCTTGTTCAAGGCCTTTCAACAATTCCAGGATGGAGAAGTCGCAGCACACTTGGGTGAAGTTCTTTGGTCTCTAAATCAAACAACAGAGGCTCGAGATGTTTGGAGCAATGTTCTTCGGAAGTATCCTGAACACGAAGTACTTCTTGAGACCATCAACAGACTCGACCCTGAATTACTAATTATAATTGAGAATCCGCCCACGGAAGATGAACAAGCTACTAACAAAGAAACCAGCTCAGCTTCAACTCCCGAAACCGAGCAAGTAACACCCGAAGCGCCCAAAGAATAGTTTGTAATGATAGCTCTAGGCATTTCAAGTAAAACGAGCACTCACCTCACCCGGGCGCTGTTCATACTAATGACGCTCGTTTTATCTGCATGCACCAGCCTTCAACAAACCGTACCTCACAAAACATCAAGAGAAACTCCAATTGAATGGCCTCTTACCGCCCAAAAGATTGATAACATCCGAAACTGGAAACTCATTGGCAAGATTGGCATAAGAACACCTGAAGAATCCCTTACTGTAGCAATCAATCAATGGCACCAAGCTGAATCAAGCTTTGTGATCGACCTTTCCTCAACCTTTTTCGGCCTTGGCGCATCCAAGCTACAGGGAAACCCTCATTTATTAACGATTATCGAAGCCGGTGAGCAGCCTGTCAGCTCGTATGAACCAGATCTCTTGATCTATCAGGCTTTAGGGTTTCCTCTTCCGATTTCATTACTGCCCTGGTGGGTTAAAGGAATTCCTGTTGCCGACAGCCAACACGAGTTAGAATTTGACGCTCAGGGCTACCCTGCCAGCCTAATACAAAATGGTTGGCACTTAACTTTCAGCAAACACACCCTCATCGACGGCCTTCCACTGCCCGGAAAGATTAAGCTCGAACGAGATAAGGTGCGAATTATTCTAGCGATTAAACAATGGACCCGACTTTAAGCCTGACATCTCCAGCCAAGCTAAACCTGTTCTTGCACATCAATGGCAGACGAGGGCCTGAGCAATCGCACCCAGGCTATCATGAGCTACAAACTGTTTTTCAGTTATTAGACCGCGGTGACATGCTTCATTTTTCTGCCAATCAAAGTGGAAAAATAGAAATCACCCCGGAAATTGCCGACATTCCTCCTGAAGAAAACCTGATTTTTATCGCCGCACAAAGACTCAAAGAAGCAGGCATTCTACTCGATAAAGGTAGCCACTTATTAGGCGCCAAGATTCATCTAGAAAAAAGTCTACCAATGGGCGGCGGGCTCGGTGGTGGAAGTTCCAACGCGGCAACAACACTTATCGCGCTCAATCATCTATGGGGACTTGAACTCGAAGAATGTCAATTAGCCAAAATAGCGGCAAAGATAGGTGCCGATGTGCCCGTTTTTGTTGAAGGCCGCAGCGCCTGGGCTGAAGGAATAGGAGATGAACTCTGCCCAATTCCAATGAGCGAAGAATGGTTCGTTGTATTGACCCCCGATTGCCACGTCAACACGGCTAAAATTTTTTCGCATGAAAGGTTGACAAGAGACACGCCAAAGAAGAGAATAGCGCCCGCTCTTGAGGGACATGGTTTAGATACCAGTTCAGAGAAATTTCTTAGCGATGAGTATCGCAACGATTTCGAAGCACTGATCTCAGAACTATACCCACAAATCAAGGAGGCAATACAGTGGCTAAGCCAGTTTGGTATTGCTAGACTTACAGGAACGGGAGCGTGCTGTTTCTGCATCGTCAAAGACGAGGCAACAGCAAAACAGGTTTTGAATGAAGCTAAGTCTAAATTCAAAGGCTTTATAGCCAAGGGAGTCAATCTCTCTCCTGCAATTCAAAGGCTAGATGAAGCTAAAAGGTTCGCAAGGGACCATTCGTAAGATAGCGCTTCGTTAATAGCAACACGATTATTGGGGTATCGCCAAGCGGTAAGGCAACGGGTTTTGATCCCGTCATGCGCAGGTTCGAATCCTGCTACCCCAGCCATATTTTCCCAGCTCAGAAAACAATCAAGCAAACAGCTAGAAACCTTCCGGATGAGGTCTAAACTACTGTATTAGTATTTTTACTATTCAGCCCGGGAAACTGCTTGAAAGAGCTGAAAGCCGAAACACTCAAGAGGTCTTGAACTCGCATGCCAAGAATGATGGTATTTACCGGTAATGCCAACCGCGAACTGGCTCAACAAGTTGTCGATGCACTACGTCTACCACTGGGCAATGCTAAGGTCGGTAAATTTAGCGACGGCGAAGTCACGGTTGAAATCAACGAAAATGTACGTGGTAAAGATGTATTCATCATTCAGCCTACCTGCGCACCAACCAACGATAACCTAATGGAGCTTATCGTAATGACTGATGCACTACGTAGAGCTTCTGCCTCACGTATTACTGCAGTTGTTCCTTATTTTGGTTACGCTCGCCAAGATCGACGCGTTCGCTCAACACGTGTTGCGATTACCGCAAAAGTGGTAGCAGACATGATCACAGGCGCTGGCGTTGACCGAGTATTAACGGTTGACTTGCACGCAGACCAGATTCAGGGCTTCTTTGATATTCCGGTAGATAACATTTACGGCACCCCCGTTCTTGTTGATGACATTCAACGCCGCATTCAAGACGACTTTATGGTTGTTAGCCCAGACGTTGGCGGTGTTGTTCGTGCACGCGCGATGGCAAAACGTCTTGGTGATGTTGACCTGGCAATTATCGACAAACGACGCCCTCAAGCTAACGTTTCTCAAGTAATGCACATTATCGGTGACGTTGAAGACAAAACCTGTCTACTGATCGATGACATGGTCGATACCGCTGGCACCCTATGTAAAGCTGCTGACGCCCTAAAGGAACACGGCGCCAAGAAAGTTTACGCTTACATTACGCATCCCGTGCTATCTGGCCCAGCTATCGAGAACATTGCTAAGTCATCACTAGATGAGTTGATCGTCACAGATACAATTCCTCTTAGTGACAAAGCCATGAATTGTGATAGAATCCGCCAGCTTACAATTTCAGACCTATTGGCAGAGTCAATTCGTCGTATTAGTAATGAAGAATCTATCAGTGCCTTGTTTGATTAAGACATTAATTAAAACAATCGCTTAAGACCTGATTCAATCAGGTATAGATGTACAGGAAAAAGCACCTCGGTGCTTTTTCTATTTTAACCTTCACGGTATTTAGTCTGGTCGCGGGCGAATATTAGTGAACTTTGAGGAAAGAAAAATGAGTGAAGCATCATTCGTAGTAAACGCAACAGCTCGAGCAGATCAGGGGAAAGGTGCGAGCCGCCGCCTGCGTCGTCTTGAGAACCTAGTACCAGCTATCCTTTACGGCGCTGGTAAAGACCCTATCGCACTTAGCCTGAAAGAAAACGAGATCAAGAAATCGCTTGAAAACGAAGCGTTCTACTCTCACGTTCTAACAATCAGTGTAGACGGCAACGAAGAGCCAGCAATCCTGAAAGATCTTCAGCGTCACCCATCACGTGGTGATGTTATGCACGCTGACTTCCTGCGTGTTGATATGGACAAAGCTATCCATGTGCACGTTCCACTTCACTTCACAAACGAAGACGCTTGTGTTGGTGTTAAGTTGGGCGGTGGTAAGATCTCTCACCAGCAGGTTGAAGCTGAAGTAATTTGCCTACCTGGTAACTTGCCTGAGTTCATCGAAGTTGATATGACTGAAGTTGAAGCAGAAACTATCCTTCACCTTTCAGACCTTAAACTTCCTGAAGGCGTTACACTTGCTGCACTACAGCAAGGTGCTGACCACGATCTTCCAATTTGTTCAGTACATACTCCAAAGGGTAAAGCTGAAGACGAAGCTGGTGAAGCAGCTGCAGAAGGTGATGCAGAGTAATTCTCTGTATCCGGCATGAATTGATAGCGTCAGAGAAGCTCCGATGAGTCAAATCAAGCTGATTGTGGGGCTGGGTAATCCCGGCCCCGAATACGAAAACACCCGCCATAATGCTGGCGCCATCTTTCTGGCCCAGATCGCTGAAGCACATCAGCAAAACCTTAAGCCAGAAAAGAAGTTCCACGGACTTCATGCCAAAGTTAATATTCAAGGCCAGGATCTACACCTCTTGTTCCCGACGACCTTCATGAATCGTAGTGGACAATCTGTCCAGGCAATCTGCCAGTTTTTTAAGATTTCCCCTGAAGAAGTACTCGTCGCCCATGACGAACTCGATATCCCGTGCGGCACCATGAAGCTAAAACAAGGCGGCGGTCATGGAGGCAACAACGGCCTACGAGACATTATCGAGAAGTTTGGCGGCAACAAAAACTTTAAGCGCTTGCGTCTAGGTATTGGTCACCCCGGCCATGCAAGCAAAGTAACCGGACATGTTCTTGGCAAACCAACAGCCAAAGAAGCCGAGCAACTCTCTGCGTGTATCGACGAAGCAGATAGGCACCTGAAAGAAGTCATTGGTGGCGATTGGCAAAAGGCCATGCAAAAACTCCATAGCTTTAAAGCAGAATAAGCCCATTACTCGCATTCCTTAGCAGCATTACAAAAAATAGCACTAAGCGCTCATCTTTTATACTTAACTGTCCCGCTACCCTACTGTATACTTGCGCCCAATTTTTCTAATTATACTTTACAGCCTGGGATTCAGATTATGGGTTTTAACTGCGGCATCGTCGGCCTTCCTAACGTCGGCAAATCAACCTTATTCAACGCACTTACCAAAGCAGGTATCGGCGCAGAAAACTTTCCTTTCTGTACTATCGAACCTAACGCTGGTGTTGTTGGCATGCCAGACCCTCGCCTAGACAAGCTTGCAGCCATTGTCAGCCCAGCGAAGGTTATCCAAACTACAATGGAGTTTGTTGATATTGCCGGTCTAGTAGAAGGCGCATCTAAAGGCGAAGGCCTCGGTAACCAGTTCCTGGCTAATATTAGAGAAACAGACGCTATCGCTCACGTTGTACGCTGCTTCGAAGATGAAAACGTTGTTCACGTTTCTGCCAAGGTGAACCCTCAAGCCGACGTTGATGTAATTAATACCGAGCTTGCTTTATCTGACCTTGATACCGTAGAAAAGGCTATCAAGCGTTTCACCAGAACAGCCAAGAGCGGTGATAAAGATGCGAAGAATGCTCTGAGCCTACTTGAGGATAAACTACTCCCTCACTTGAACGAAGCAAAAGCGGTTCGCGGCCTTGGTTTGAATGATGATGAACTAGCAATTATCAAAGAGCTTTGCCTGCTTACAATCAAGCCTACAATGTATATTGCCAACGTTGATGAAGACGGTTTTGAAGACAACCCTCACCTAGATAAAGTTCGTGAAATCGCAGCAGAAGAAAACGCTGTAGTCGTCGTGATCTGTAATAAGCTAGAAGCAGAAATTGCTGAGCTGGATGACGAAGAACGCGATGAATTTTTAGCAGACCTTGGCATGGAAGAGCCAGGCCTTGATCGTGTCATTAGAGCTGGCTACGAGCTACTTGGTCTACAAACCTACTTCACTGCAGGTGTAAAAGAAGTTCGCGCCTGGACAATGAAGCAAGGCGACCCTGCCCCTAAAGCCGCTGCAG
>NZ_LWGG01000823.1:0-976 GCF_001635365.1 Oleiphilus sp. HI0128
AGACGATTTGGCAAACCTTGCGGTTCGCGATGACGGGCGCGGTATTGCAATTAGCCGTATCTATAAAATGGCGATCGAGAAGGGTATTTATGCAGAATCCGATCCGAAGCCTTCAGCGAGTGAAATCGCTAATTTGATCTTCTCCTCGGGCTTCTCTACTGCGGATGAGGTTACGGACGTTTCAGGGCGTGGTGTTGGTATGGATGCTGTTAAGGGCTTCCTGGAGCGCGAAGGTGGAAGTATTGAGGTTATTCTGGATGATGGTGATGAGAATGCAGACTTCAGATCATTTACTACAAATATACGTATCCCGGCAAGTTTCTACCAGAAAGCTATTAGCTTTAACTAGTTTTAATAGTTGAGATTAAAGGCAGGCCTCTTACGAAAGTAAGGGGCTTTTTTGTTTGTGTTTGCGATATTTATAGTTGGCAAATCGATGTGGCTTATTTGGGGGTGAAAAAAACGGTCTGGTTGTATCCTGCAGGTCTTAGGCCTGGTCTATAGATTGGAGTGGATCTACAAAGAATTAATTCAAAGCGCAGCTTTGATAAAGTTAGGAAAGTGGGAATAAGAAGTTGGCTCCCCGAGCTGGGCTCGAACCAGCGACAAACGGATTAACAGTCCGCTACTCTACCAACTGAGTTATCGGGGAACAGAAGACTAACGAAGACTTCGTTAATCAAGGCCGCGTATACTAAAGAGCAAAGCGGCCCAGGTCAAGACCTTAAAGTACTTTTTTGAGACGTGAAATTGCTGACTCTAATATTTCCATGCTGGTTGCAAAGCTTAGGCGCATGCATCCAGGAGACCCAAAAGCAGACCCAGGTACAAGTGCCACACCTGCTTCACTTAGCAGCATCTCGGCCATTTCAACATCGTTAGATATATTCGCTAGATTGTCGATAGCACCCTGGAAGTTTGGAAAGACATAAAATGTTCCATCGCCAGAAATACATTCCACGCCGGGAAGTTCATT
>NZ_LWGG01000824.1:0-4982 GCF_001635365.1 Oleiphilus sp. HI0128
CAAACAAGGTAAACTCTGTGTGAATCCCGCTTGCATAGAAGCCATTGCGGGACAAACTCTCCACCTCAAAATAGGCGTTTTGTTTGTAGACAAAAGGGTGAACCATTTGTCCTTTTAGGCTTTGTTCGGCACTTAAGTGGATAGGATGGAAACGGTCGTGCTTACTGCTCTGTTCGTGCTCAATGACCGCCGCAATTTTTACCTGCCCCTGCCTGATGGGCTGCCGGTCTTTAATAAGCCCTTTAATCAGGTACTCGTGGTGTATCAAGGGGCTTACTAATACTTCTATTTTCCCTCCCACTTTCAGATCATCAGCATGCTCTTTTGAAACCGAGATAGCAAAGCCCAAACTTGAGAAGTCTGTGAGGGAAACCGAGAGGCTTTTATGCTCCAGACGAATCATCGCCTGGAAACCGTGCTTCCCGCTTAAAGATTGCCGAGCGATACGTCTATCTTCTCGGCTTATGAACTGGGTCTTAAATTCCATTATGGAAGTTACTCTAATTAATTGACAGCCTACAGCTATTTATTGAATTTATTATTTAATGACTGCCCGCATTCTGTACAATTTTTCCTACAATAACAACTCTCGCAAGTCACCTAGCACCTGTGACAATAAAGTTGTGAAACGCGCAGCATCGGCTCCGTTAACTGCTCGATGATCATAAGATAAAGACAGTGGCAACATTAAGCGTGGTTTGAAGGCTTCACCGCCATCCCAAACCGGTTTCATTTGCGCTTTCGATACCCCTAAGATCGCCACTTCCGGTGTATTTACAATTGGTGTAAAGGCGGTACCGCCCACACCACCTAAACTAGAAATAGTAAAACATGCCCCCTGCATATCCGCTGGCGACAACTTTCTGTCTTTCGCTTTGGCTGCCAAAGACTGGCATTCCTGGGCAATATCCCAAAGGCTTTTTTGGTCGACATTGCGAATAACCGGAACAACCAAGCCAGCAGGCGTATCTACTGCCAAGCCGATGTGTATATATTTCTTACGTACAATTTTCTCGTTTTTTATATCGAGTGAAACATTGAACTGCGGTAGCTGCTGCAAAGCATAAGCGCACGCTTTTATAATGAAGGCTACCGGTGTCAGCTTTACGCCGCGACTCTCAGCCTGTGCTTTGTGGCCTTTTCGAAAAGCCTCAAGGTCTGTAATGTCCGCCTCATCAAACTGCGTAACATGCGGAACCGTTAGCCAACTGGCCTGCATATTCTTAGCAGTAAGGCGCTGAAGTTTATCCATCTGCTGGATTTCAACTTCTCCAAATATTGAGAAGTCAGGCAAAGCAATTTCAGGAAGACCTAGCCCCCCTTGGTTACCACTTTGCGCAGCCTGGACCTGAGACTTTATATATTTCCTTAAGTCCTCTTTCAGAATTCTACTTCGAGGCCCGGAACCCTTTACTCGAGACAACTCAACTCCATGCTCTCTCGCAAATTTACGAACTGCAGGACCTGCATGAACCTTGCTTCCTGAAATCTGAGGCAGCACCGCAGGCGCATCATCCTCACTTACGATTGTCTCTTCCCGGGCATCAGTGTCATGCTCAGGTTTGGGCTTATTTTCATTGCTAGGCTTGCTGATTTCTTCGTTAGCATTCGCTGCTGATGAACCACCTTCAACCTTGAGCTCTGCAATAATATCACCTTTGGAAACCTTGTCTCCAACTTTGATATTAAGCGTTTGCAAAATACCCGACTCAGAGCAAGGTATCTCCATGGTTGCTTTATCAGACTCCAGCACAATCATCGCCTGATCACACTCTAAGGCATCACCTACTTCAACCAAGACCTCAATGACTTCAACCGATTCACTTCCGCCTAAATCCGGTACAGCTACCTGAACAAGCTCACTTTGCGGTGTTTCGCCCGGACTCTTCTCTTCCGAAGCTGATTCCTCAAGCTGAGCGTTCCCCTCAGAGGGTTCCATCACCAGTACCAAGGAACCTTCACTGACTTTGTCTCCTACTGTCAAAGAAACTGATTCAACCTTCCCCGCACATGGACTGGGTACCTCAACGGTCGCCTTATCCGATTCCAATACAATAAGTGAGCTGTCCACCTCAATTTCATCACCAGGAGATACACAGACCTCTACAACCTCTACTTCGCCCTCAACTCCGACATTGGGGACTTTGACTTCTATCGAATTCATCATCGTCTCCTGGTTATCGTTGAGTTGGACTTAGACAATTTCGGTCAATACCGAATTTGCGCATCGCATCTAGCACTACCTTCGCTTCAACCTTCCCTTCTTCAGAAAGTGCACTCAAAGCCGCCACCACGACATAGTGTCGATCAATTTCAAAAAACTGTCTTAATTTCTGCCGAGTATCACTCCGGCCAAAACCATCAGTCCCCAGAACCGTATAGCGCTTCGGTAAGTATGCTCGAATCTGCTCGCCATAAAGGCGGATATAGTCAGTCGATGCCACCACTGGTCCTTCACGTTCACCCAAGCAAGTTTCGACATAGCTTACTTTTTTCTTTTTATCCGGGTTCAACATATTCCAACGAACGGTCTTCATGCCATCTCGCGCCAATTCATTAAAACTAGTGACACTCCAAATATCACTTGCGATGTTATATTCATCACGCAAGATTTCGGCAGCAACTCTAACTTCATTTAATATGGCACCACTACCCATTAACTGAACGCTGAGTTTCTTTCCTCGCCCCTTAGGTTTAAGGGTATCGAATAAGTACATCCCTCTCAGGATTCCCTCTTCGGAGTCTTTGACCAAAGCAGGCTGTTTATAGTTTTCATTCATAATACTCAAATAGTAATAAACGTCTTCATTCTCCTGATACATACGACGTAAACCATCTTGAATAATCACCGCTAATTCACAGGCATAGGCGGGGTCATAAGCGATACAGTTCGGTATCGTTCCTGCCATAATATGACTATGTCCATCTTGATGCTGCAGCCCTTCTCCGTTGAGCGTTGTTCGACCTGCAGTTCCACCAACAAGAAAGCCGCGAGAACGCATATCGCCCGCCGCCCACGCGAAGTCCCCAACACGTTGAAACCCAAACATTGAGTAGTAAATATAGAACGGTATGAGCGGGTAATCATGAGTGCTATATGAGGTTGCGCAGGCCATCCATGCAGCCATTGCACCCGCTTCATTAATCCCCTCTTCCAGAATCTGTCCACCTTGATCTTCACGATAGTACATCACCTGATCACTATCATTCGGCACGTATTTTTGACCTTCAGAGGTATAGATGCCAAGTTGACGAAACATTCCCTCCATACCAAAGGTTCTCGCTTCATCCGGCACGATTGGCACGACGCGCTTACCGATACGCTTGTCCTTAGTTAAGGACGAAAGCATTCTAACAAAGGCCATGGTAGTTGAGATTTCTCTCTCACCACTGCCCTCTAGTTGATTCTTGAAAAAACTCAAGTCAGGCGTCACCAAAGGCTGACTCTGGGCACGCCGTTTTGGATAGAATCCACCTAGTTCCTCTCGGCGTTTTTTCATATAGACAGCTTCAGGGCTGTCTGCTGATGGCTGATAGTAAGGGATTGATTCTATATCGTCATCGCTGACAGGCACCCCAAACCGGTCACGGAATGCCTTAAGTGTTTCGACATCAAGTTTCTTCAGCGAGTGAGTACTGTTTGTTCCTTCACCAACCTTACCAAAGCCATAACCTTTGATCGTGTGCGCCAGAATAACGGTCGGCTGACCTTTATGATTAACCGCCTTATGATACGCAGCATAAACCTTGTAAGGATCATGCCCGCCACGATTAAGTTGCTCAATATCCCGATCACTCAATTGCTCAGCTAACTTGGCAAGCTCCGGATAGCGACCAAAGAAGTGCTTCCTCGTATAAGCCGCACCATTTGACTTAAAGTTTTGCATCTCGCCATCAACCACTTCATCCATCGCGCGCTGCATCGAGCCATCAGTATCTTGATCAAACAGAGGGTCCCACATCCGTCCCCAAATAACCTTGATAACATTCCACCCTGCGCCGCGGAATACCCCTTCAAGTTCTTGAATAATTTTACCGTTTCCTCTAACAGGCCCATCCAACCTTTGAAGGTTACAGTTCACGACAAATATCAGGTTATCGAGTTTTTCTCGCCCCGCTAGAGCTATGGAGCCAAGCGTCTCAGGCTCATCTGTCTCGCCATCGCCTACAAAGCACCAGACTTTTCGATTGCTTTTATCAGTAAGCTCTCGACTATGTAAGTACTTCATCACATGCGCTTGATAGATGGCTTGTAAGGGCCCTAAGCCCATAGATACCGTTGGGAACTGCCAATAATCAGGCATTAACCAGGGGTGAGGATATGATGGCAAACCATTTCCATCTACTTCATTTCGATAATTATCCATTTGCTCTCTAGAAAGCCGCCCCTCGATAAAGGAACGAGCATAGATACCTGGCGAAGTATGCCCTTGAATATATATAAGATCCGCTTCGCGCTTATCATTTCCCGCGTGAAAGAAGTGATTAAAGCCAACATCGTAAAGTGTCGCACTCGAAGAAAACGAGGATATATGTCCACCTAGTTCCCCCGGCCGTTTATTTGCCCTGAGTACCATCGCCATTGCATTCCAGCGAATAAGAGAGCGAATCCTACGTTCCATAAACAAATCGCCGGGCATCCGAGCTTCTTGGTCAGTAGGAATTGAGTTGCAATACGGCGTCGTCACTGAATATGGTAACTCACCACCTAACTTGCGAGCCTTCTCAGATAGTAAAGCAAGCAAATACTCCGCTCGCTCCATACCTTCATTATCGATTACAGACTGAATAGCTTCTAACCATTCCGAGGTTTCAATTGGATCAGAATCATCCAACATAGAGCACTCCTTAGGACACTAAATATTATTATTCTCTAAGAAAGCCAATCCTGGCACGCGAATCACCGCCAAAAATAAGCCGTCTTTACACATGACTCTAAGTTTAGACCCTCATTAGCAATAGCGTTAATTGAGTTTAGTAAA
>NZ_LWGG01000825.1:0-7218 GCF_001635365.1 Oleiphilus sp. HI0128
GACGAAGGTCGTGCGGGTGAGAACGTTGGTGTTCTTCTGCGTGGTACTAAGCGTGACGAAGTTGAGCGTGGTCAGGTTCTATGTGTGCCTGGTTCTGTTAAGCCTCACACTAAGTTTGAAGCTGAAGTATATATCTTGGGTAAAGATGAAGGTGGTCGTCATACGCCATTCTTCCAAGGTTACCGTCCACAGTTCTACTTCCGTACGACTGATGTGACAGGTGCTTGTGAGTTGCCTGAAGGTGTTGAAATGGTAATGCCTGGTGATAACGTACAGTTAACAGCTACTTTGATCGCGCCAATCGCGATGGAAGAAGGTCTACGCTTCGCGATTCGTGAAGGTGGTCGTACTGTAGGTGCGGGTGTTGTAGCTAAGATTGTTGAATAATCTGACGCCTATATCCTAAAAAAAGAGCTGCCTTCGGGCGGCTCTTTTTTTTGTGCTAAAAGAAATCGTATTTATGTCGGGATGTCGGTTGACACGGTTGGTTGCAATACGTACAATGCGGCTCCTTTTTTATACAGCAGTCACGCGCCTTTTTGGGTTTAAGTGGCTAATTACTGGAGTTTTGGTCACATGCAAAGCCAAAAAATCAGAATCAGACTAAAAGCTTTTGATTATCGTCTGATCGATCAGTCTACACAAGAAATTGTAGATACGGCGAAGAGAACCGGTGCGCAAGTGCGTGGTCCGATTCCTCTTCCAACTAAGAAAGAGAGATTTACAGTTTTGATTTCTCCTCACGTAAACAAAGATGCGCGTGATCAGTATGAGATTCGTACTCATAAGAGAATGATGGATATTGTAGAGCCTACAGAAAAAACTGTAGATGCACTAATGAAACTTGACCTGGCAGCTGGCGTAGACGTTCAGATTAGTCTTGGTTAAGTTTTTCCAACTTTTCTAAAAAGTTGGTGCCGTTCAAGTTAGATCGAGCGGTAAAGTGTAACTACCTAATTTATAGGGCCATAGAGGGTGAAAGCCCCGTACACTTAAGAGGTGAAAAATGGCGATTGGTTTAGTCGGCCGTAAGGCTGGGATGACTCGAGTTTTTACAGACGAAGGTGCATCCATTCCGGTAACGGTTATCGAGGTTGAAGATAACCGTATCACACAGGTGAGAACAGACGATGTTGATGGTTACCGTGCAATTCAGGTAACTGTTGGTGAGCGTCGCGCTTCTCGCGTATCTAAAGCTGCAGCTGGACATTTTGCGAAAGCAGGTGTTGAAGCGGGTCGTGGTCTTTGGGAATTCCGTTTGGCGGAAGGCGAAGGCGAAGATCTTAAAGCAGGTGACGCACTTAATGCGACAGTCTTCGAAGTTGGTCAGATTATTGATGTAACTGGTCAGTCTAAAGGTAAAGGTTTCCAGGGCGGTATTAAGCGTTGGAACTTTGGCATGCAAGATGCGACGCATGGTAACTCGTTGTCACACAGATCAAACGGTTCAATTGGTCAGTGTCAGACGCCAGGTCGTGTTTTTAAAGGCAAGAAGATGTCAGGTCACATGGGTGCTGAACAAGTTACTGTTCAGAGCTTAGAAGTCGTTCGTGTAGACGCAGAACGTAACCTTTTATTGATTAAAGGTTCTGTTCCTGGTGCTACTGGCGCGGACATCATTGTCAAGCCAGCACAGAAGGCATAGGGGGCGTCATGGAATTAACAATTACTGGTTCTGGAAATTCAGTGGCTGTATCTGAAGCTACGTTTTCTCGTGAATTTAATGAGTCTTTGGTTCATCAGGTTGTCACTGCATATATGGCAGCTGCCCGCCAGGGTTCTCGAGCTCAGAAAACTCGTTCTGAAGTAAGTGGTGGTGGTAAGAAGCCATGGAAGCAGAAGGGTTCTGGTCGTGCACGTGCAGGTACTATTCGTAGCCCAATCTGGCGTTCAGGTGGTGTTACATTTGCTGCGAAGCCGCAAGATCACTCTCAAAAAGTAAACCGTAAAATGTATCGTGCAGCGATGCAGGTTATTTTGTCAGAGTTGGTTCGTCAGGAGCGTTTGTTGGTTGTTGAAGAGCTAACTGTTGCTGAGCCAAAGACAAAAGAGCTGACTGCTAAGTTGAAAGAGCAGGGTTTGCTAGATAGTACTTTGATCATCTCTGAAGAAATTGATCAAAACTTATATTTGGCGTCTCGCAATATCCCTAAAGTGGATGTGCGTGATGCGGAAAGTGTTGACCCTGTAAGCCTTGTTGGTTTCGATAAGGTGGTTGTCACAGTTTCTGCTCTTAAAAAGATTGAGGAGATGTTGGGATGAATGAACAACGTATCTATAAGGTTCTTTTAGGTCCTCATATTTCTGAAAAAGCTTCTATGGCAGCAGAGAACAACCAGGTTTGTTTTAAGGTTGCTGCGGATGCTAGCAAGCCAGAAATCAAGAAGGCTGTTGAGAAACTTTTCAATGTTACAGTTGAAGCAGTTCAAACTGTAAATATTAAAGGCAAGACTAAGTTCACTAAGAACGGTCTTGGTAAGCGCAAAGATATTCGTAAGGCTTATGTCAAATTGGCAGAAGGTCAGGATATCGATTTCATGGACGTGGAATAAGGTAGAGGTCGAATTATGCCAGTCGTAAAAACCAAACCAACATCTGCCGGCCGTCGTCATGTCGTTAAGGTAGTACACCCTCATTTATACAAGGGTCGTCCTTATGCGCCGTTAGTTGAAAAGAAATCTAAAAATGGCGGTCGTAATAACAACGGTCGTATTACTGTTCGTCACAAGGGTGGCGGTCATAAGCAGCACTATCGTGTTGTTGACTTCAAGCGCACAAAAGACGGCATTCCAGCTGTTGTTGAGCGTATCGAGCACGATCCAAATCGTTCAGCGCACATCGCATTGCTGAAATATATGGATGGCGAGCGTCGTTACATTATTGCTCCTAAAGGTGTTGAAGTCGGTCAAGAGATTCGTTCGGGTGAAGATGCTCCTATTAAAGTAGGCAGTACCTTACCTATTCGAAATATTCCTGTGGGTAGTGTTATCCACTGTGTTGAATTGAAGCCTGGTAAAGGCGCTCAAATCGCTCGTAGTGCAGGTACTTCTGCGCAGCTAGTAGCAAGAGAAGGTGCTTATGCAACTCTTCGTTTGCGTTCTGGTGAAATGCGTAAGGTTCTTGTTGAATGTCGAGCTACTTTGGGTGAGGTTTCAAACAGTGAGCACAGCCTACGGCAATTAGGTAAAGCGGGTGCATCACGTTGGCGCGGTATTCGACCAACGGTGCGTGGTGTTGTTATGAACCCAGTTGACCACCCACATGGTGGTGGTGAAGGGCGAACCTCTGGTGGTCGTCACCCTGTTACTCCTTGGGGTGTACCTACTAAAGGCTATAAAACTCGCAAGAACAAACGCACTGACAAGATGATAGTACGTCGTCGGTCGGCTAAGTAATTAACTAAGAGGGTTACGCTGTGCCACGTTCTTTGAAAAAAGGTCCATTTATAGACCTTCATTTATTGAAGAAAGTAGAAACGGCTCTGGAAAAAGGTGACAAGAAACCAATTAAGACTTGGTCTCGTCGTTCAACTGTTTTTCCTGAGATGGTAGGCCTGACTATTGCGGTTCATAACGGACGTCAACACGTTCCTGTTTATGTAACCGAAGATATGGTTGGTCATAAATTAGGTGAATTTGCTGCAACGCGTACTTATCGGGGTCATGATGCCGATAAGAAAGCGAAGCGATAATTCTGAGAGGATATTGAGATGGAAGTAGCTGCAAAGCATAGAGGTGCTCGTCTATCTGCTCAGAAGGCACGTTTGGTAGCAGATCAGATCCGAGGAAAGGGTGTAGAAGAGGCGTTGGAAGTTTTAACTTTCAGCACTAAGAAAGCTGCAGCCCTTATGAAGAAAGTGTTGGAGTCGGCTATCGCAAATGCAGAGCATAACGATGGTTTGGACGTAGATGAGCTTAAAGTTTCAACAGTATTTGTTGATGAAGGCCCAACTATGAAACGAATCCGACCACGTGCGAAAGGTCGTGCTGATAGAATATTCAAGCGCACCTGTCATATCACGGTCAAAGTGGCCGATAACTAGGAGATACTAAGATGGGTCAGAAAGTACATCCTACTGGTATCAGACTGGGTATTGTGAAAGACCACAACTCCGTTTGGTATGCAGAGAAAGGTGATTACGCTAAGTACTTGCTAAACGACATTCAGGTACGTGAGTATTTGATGAAAAAGCTTGAAAGAGCGTCAGTTAGCAAGATCACTATCGAGCGACCAGCTCAGAACGCTCGTGTGACAATTCACACTGCGCGTCCTGGTATCGTAATCGGTAAGAAAGGCGAAGATGTTGAAAAGCTTCGCAAAGAGATTGGCGAAATGATGGGGATTCCGGTTCACATCAATATCGAGGAAATTCGTAAGCCAGACTTGGATGCTAAGTTGGTTGCTGCAGGTGTAGCTAGCCAATTGGAACGTCGTGTTATGTTCCGTCGTGCAATGAAGCGTGCAGTTCAAAATGCAATGCGTCAAGGTGCGAAGGGTATCAAGATACAGCTTGGTGGTCGTTTGGGTGGTGCTGAGATAGCTAGAAGTGAATGGTATCGTGAAGGTCGTGTGCCTCTACATACATTGCGTGCAGACGTTGATTACTCAACGCATGAGGCAAATACCACTTACGGCATTATTGGCGTTAAAGTTTGGATCTTCAAGGGCGAGATTCTGGGTGGTATCGAACAGGTACGTGCTGAGAAGAAAGCTACCAAGAAGAAAGCTGCTAAGTAAGGGGCCAAGTAATGCTACAACCAAAACGTACCAAATTTAGAAAAATGCAGAAAGGCCGTAACCGCGGTCTGGCTCAGCGCGGTGCAAAGATAAGCTTCGGCGAATATGGTCTTAAGTGTACCGATCGCGGGCGTATTACTGCACGACAGATTGAGGCGGCTCGTCGTACGATCTCTCGAAAAGTTAAGCGTGGTGGTAAGATCTGGATCCGAATTTTTCCTGACAAGCCGATTACGCAAAAGCCTTTAGAAGTTCGTCAAGGTAAAGGTAAAGGNAGTGTTGAATATTGGGTTGCCCAGGTTCAGCCAGGTCGAGTTTTATTCGAAATTGAAGGTGTGCCGGAAGAGCTGGCGCGTGAAGCATTCGCTCTTGCAGCTGCAAAATTACCTGTTTCGACAACCTTTGTTGAAAGGACGGTGATGTAATGAAAGCAAGTGAATTAACAAGTAAGTCTGTAGACGAGTTGAATCAGGATCTTCTTGGTTTGCTTAAAGAGCAGTTTAACTTGCGTCTACGCAAGTCTACTGGTCAGTTGAATCAGTCTCATTTACTTCGTCAGAATAGACGCGACATTGCACGCATTAAAACTGTATTGACGCAAAAGGCAGGTGAATGATTATGACTGATACTGCACAGAACACAGCTCGTACCTTAAATGGTAAAGTTGTTAGTAACAAAATGGATAAGTCAATCACTGTGATGATTGAGCGTCGTGTAAAGCATCCAATCTACGGTAAGTACGTTAAGCGTTCTACCAAGGTACATGCTCACGATGAGAATAACGAATGCAACATCGGCGATGTAGTAACAATTCAAGAGACGCGTCCTCTTTCGAAGACAAAGTCTTTCACGTTACTAAACATCGATGAAAAAGCATCTAACGTTTAACCCCTGGTAAGGTTTGGAGAACAACGATGATTCAGACGGAAAGTATGCTAGATGTGGCCGATAACAGCGGTGCGCGTCGAGTAATGTGTATTAAAGTGCTGGGTGGTTCACATCGTCGTTATGCACGAATTGGTGATGTAATTAAAGTCACTGTAAAAGAAGCTATACCTCGCGGCAAAGTCAAAAAAGGCGATGTCATGAGTGCTGTGGTAGTGCGTACGCGTAGTGGTGTACGTCGCCCAGATGGCTCTTTAATTAAATTCGATGGTAACGCTGCTGTGTTGTTAAACGCTAGTGATGCACCGATTGGAACTCGTATTTTTGGTCCTGTAACTCGTGAGTTGCGCGGCGATAAGTACATGAAAATTATTTCTTTAGCACCTGAAGTGCTTTAAGGACGAGAGGCCGGTTATGAAAAAGATCAAACGTGACGATGAAGTGATTGTCATAGCAGGCAAGGACAACGGTAAGCGTGGTAAAGTTAATCGTGTGATGAAGGATGGCCGTTTGGTCGTTTCTGGAATCAACATGATTAAGCGCCACACTAAGCCTAACCCAATGCTGGGTACGCCAGGTGGCATTGTTGAGAAAGAAGCGCCAATTCAGGCTTCTAATGTTGCGATTTTTAATCCAACAACCAACAAAGCAGACCGTGTAGGCTTCAAAGTCCTTGAAGATGGCAAGAAGGTACGTGTATTCAAATCTAACGACGAGCTCGTAGATAAGTAGGCAGGTAATAAACCATGGCAAATATGAAAGAAGTTTATAAAAGCGAAGTGGTACCTGCACTGCAAAAAGAGTTCGATTACAAGAGCATAATGCAAGTACCGAAAATTGAGAAAATTACCCTTAATATGGGTGTTGGCGAAGCGCTAGCAGACAAAAAAATGCTAGAGAACGCAATCGCTGATCTTGAGAAATTAGCTGGCCAAAAGCCAGTGACTACAAAAGCTCGTAAGTCAGTAGCTGGCTTTAAAGTTCGTGAAGGTTATCCGATCGGCTGTAAAGTTACTTTACGTGGCGAGCGTATGTGGGAATTTTTCGAGCGTTTAGTTGGTATCGCTATTCCGCGTATCCGCGACTTCCGAGGTCTAAACTCGAAGTCATTTGACGGACGTGGTAATTATTCAATGGGTGTTAAAGAGCAAATCATATTCCCAGAGATTGATTACGACAAAGTCGATAAGATTCGTGGTCTAGACATTACTATTACTACATCTGCTGCAACGGATGATGAGGGTCGAGCTTTGCTTCGCGCTTTCAACTTCCCGTTCAAAAAATAAGGGTAAGAAGCAATGGCTAAGATCTCAATGAAGCAGCGCGAACTAAAGCGCGAAAAAACAGTAGCCAAGTATGCTGAGAAGCGTGCGGAGCTAAAAGCAATTATCTCTAACCAAAATACTTCTGATGAAGATCGTTGGGAAGCTCAGAAACAATTGCAAAAGCTACCGCGTAACGCTAGTCCAAGCAGACTTAGAAATCGCTGTCAAGTGACAGGTCGACCACATGGCGTATACCGCAAGTTCAAACTTTCACGAATTAAATTGCGTGAACAGGGAATGAGTGGTAATGTGCCCGGCCTGAAAAAAGCAA
>NZ_LWGG01000826.1:0-4800 GCF_001635365.1 Oleiphilus sp. HI0128
ATTTCTTTAGAGACAATATTCATCATATTCCAAGCTTTATCGATATATTCACCAGAAATATTTATTTTATTATTCTTTTTTGATATTCCGTCAATAACCTCTGGAAGTTTGCTCTTTAAATCAACCCCGCCGTCATGCGCCCAAGCATTTCTAATTATTCTCACTTGATTGTTCAATAAGTCGATGGATTCTCTGAATTCTTGAGTTGGTTCGGTAAGACACTCAAGCTTCTCAAATTGCTCAATTAAATGGAGAAACTTACTTTTATCTTTGGGCCTTCGAGGCAGCACATCTCCTTTGTTCAACTGTTCAGAAGTGTATAGGTAGATTCTTTCAAGCTCAGATTCAAGCATTGCCCATAGCGTGAGTAACATAGACTGCCGTTGGTACATCGTCATACTCTGAGAAAAAAGTGACCGGATGTCGTAATCTTGCTCAGTTACCCCGTTAATATGTTCAAGATCAACTCGAATTATTTCGCCTTCATCTTCAGCATGAGTTTGAACAAACATCTCTTGTTCATAAGTTTCGATATGAGATTCTATGTTCTCCGTAAATGAAGAGAGTAATTGCTCTTGCTTCTGAATGTATGCTCTCTGTAATTTTAATTCTTCAGACAATAAACACACTGGCATATCAAGAAAATTCAAAGACATTTCATTCCCTCAAATAATTTTCCTACCCCAGCCTAAGAGCTGGTAGATTGTTTAAGAGCGAAATTACCACTCTCCCCTACAGATTCCGAAACATCACTAAATTCATTAGCAATAATGTCTGAGGCCCACTCTTCAATTAACCCATCCATGCTTGTGAAGAACTCACCCATCTGTCGATAGTCGTGAAACTCGCCATGCAGGTACTGCTCAACAACATAGGCATAGCCCGGCTTAAATCTCCAAACATGCTTCATGTTGAATTTTAGAGGACTACTCACACCACCACTTAACGATTTAGCTCTGTCGTCTATATCAGTGGTGTATCCAATTTTTAAATAATCAAATAACGGTTCATTTGATTCAGCGTCAACATACTCGCCTACATAAACGTAGCCAGAATCCAAGTCCTTTGAGATCTTTCCTTTAGCAATCAGAGTTTTCAAAACATCGGCTAGAGCCGTTGCTGGAGCACTTCCATTTTGAACTTTTGTCAAAATTTCTTCACGCAATGGACTGATATCTTCCACCGATACGGGGATTTCATCTTTTACCGTTTTCCAAAACTCAAAGAAGAGATCCTTTGCTTCCTCATACTTTCTTTTTGTAAGTTTCTTTTTGGAGTTATTAGCGTGCTTGGTCTTCTTTAAATAGTTCGCGAAATCAAGATTAACTGAAGGCCAATCGATTTGCATATATTGTTATTATTTTTGATTTGCTTTTGAGAGGGAGACAAAAAGCACCCAACCTTTATCAGATTCTATTTGTCTCCAGTTCCTTATATGTATTGGATTAAGGGCATTGATGCTCGATGATACGATCCGCATGGCGTTCAAACATCATCCTGTAACGAGTGGTATACCAGTCGGCAGCATCTTCCTTGTGGCCCCCCAAACAATCGCAATGATTGTCTGCCTCAAGCGCATTTAAGCAGGCGGCTGCACTTTGAATAGCCGCACTAACATCCTGAATATCATGTCCTTGGTCTTCGTTCATCGAATGTGCAACACTCAGAAAATCCCCTACTAACTTGCAAGTCAATTTATCGTTTTCACTTTGTATCATCCGCTTTCTCCTTATATTTGTTTTAGTCTAAACGACTCAAAATTTTGCTGACTGCTGATTGCGCTTCATAAATCCCATGCCCTCTTTTATTCGAACCCACAAAAGCCCTAGCCTCAGATTCTGTAAAAATCTCGTAACTATAAAGATCGTCAAACAACGCCTCTTTGGCTGAATCTAGTTCCGATGGTGCTTCATCAACCTTGTAATAGGTTGGTTCTCGATTTAATCCAGTGATTACTTCGATCGCACCTCCTTTCTCTTCTAAAATATCGAGAAGCTCTTCAGGGATATCTTCTCGATCACCGTATGAATAAACAGCTTCTTCCATCGTCCATTTAAAGTACGTAAGCTCCAACTCGTGTGCTAATTGAATCAACCTTGATTCAGTCGCCATCCACGCACTAGGTCTTGATCGGTGTGGTATCTCTACAACTATTAAGTCTTGCTCCATATTTAGTCCTCCAAACCAATCTCAGCGCGTAGTCGGTTTACAAGAACACTAGCGAGGGCTTTAAGCTTATAAGCGTCCTCCAAGATAATTGGAGATGATTCAATTTCTTCAAATCTTGTAATCAACATTTTCAGGAAAATGGCTTCTTGCTCGCTATCTATGGGATTAAGGGAAATTACGGTATGTATATTGGCAACTTCTCGTTTCACGACTAGCATGGCAATCGCATTAAAAGTATCTTCATCACCAGAATATTCGAAGTGTTCCCTCATTTTCACCAGCAATCTGGATGTCGGTTCGCTATTGAGTTTGACGACTTCGGCATTGAACATTTCTTCCCCCTCTTCAGATAAAAGAAGAGGATTTAATGTTCTGGAGAAGTGCTTTATTGTTTTGTCATAGACATTCACAAGTTGCCTATGTGCTCTAGCTTTGTCAGTCTTTTGTACAGTTTCTAGGAACTTGCTTGAAGCAGCCGCAGTGGATGCGATAAGAATATCTACTACACGAGGTAGATCTGCATCGGGTTCATATGTTCTAACAACTTGAACACACTCATTAATTATATTTTCTTGTATTACTGTATATTGATTCATTTACTAGACCTCATATAAATATTTATGCTTTATTGGAGGCAAACGAATCCCTTAGCCATCATCCGGCCAAAAAATCACCTCCAATTATTTTCTTAACTAAATTTCTCACGCTCGTTCTCTTGAGAATGTTGCGATTATTATTTGGTGGTGGCAGTACCCACCAATTTCTTACTCATTTAAAAGTTACACCAAGTCGATATACACCTCCTTTACTTTCTTGGTTATTCCAATTAGCGACTGCTGTTCTCAATAATGATATCTACATGCGTTTCAAACATTGATTTGTATACACTTGTGTATCCCTTAGTCGCATCAGCCTTTCTATAGGCTAAACAATCACAATTACTACTAGCTTCTAATGCGTTAACTCTCGCAGCAGAGTATTGAATCGCAGAACTTACAAGACGCTCGTCGTATTCATCTGAGCTACTTATAAATTCGGCAATAGCCAAAAACATTTCTACAGCATCATCAAACAATCTACTTCTTTCATCATTTACCATGATTTTCTCCTCCTCTATTTTTGTTTTGTTAGCTCGTCCCATTTACCACCCCAGTCCATAATTAACTTAAGTGAACCTTCAGGGTCGTCGTGATCCCATGGCCCCCAATACCTTTTCCTTATCGGTTTTTTAAGTCTGCAATGGTCAAACCCTACATCCATAAAAGACACAAACGCATAATCTTGACCAACGGCTGTGTTAAAGATAATTCGGCACATCAAATGCCCAGAGTCGTAAACTAAGTTTTCAGTATCGTTAATTACTTTCATAAACGACCCTCCGATAATCTATTACTTAGACTCTCTCCAATGATTGTTCCAAAGTGGGTTATTGCTCTAATCTGAATTAGATCTTCTTTCGAGAAATCCAAAAATGAAAAGGTTTTATTGACGGAATCGAGCGCCATAATCGTTGCGTATTTTTGAGTTGGTGTAAGCTCTACAAAAAATGATTCATTTTGCTGATTGAATTGAGGGTCACTTAAATTTTGAGCATTGAGCTTAAAGATTTGTGCTAACTGATTCTGGCCAAAGCTTGCAAGACAGTCACTCACATTAATCACGTACTTGAACGCACCTGATAGAATATTATTGGTATGTTTGTTGGTCATATATTATTCCTCGAATAAAGCTAATTTCATTTATTGGAGGCAAACGAATCCCTTAGCCATCATCCGGCCAAAAAATCACCTCCAATTGTTTTGTTGCTTAACATCTTCACGCTAGTTCTCAACAGAATTTTGCGATTATTTTTAATGAGCTAATTGCTAGCTCTCTATCAATTTTATGTATCTATAAATGTTATTTCGTATAATCTTCCTCCCTATTTTTTATGTGAACCCAGTTAAGATCAATTTAAAAGCCAGCCTGATAATCAGCTCCAACAACATTTAAGTTCGGAATTCTGAACCAATCGATAGCAGTAAAATCTTTCTGCTCTTTAGTTCGAAGTCTAGGGATTAGTCTGGCGTGAGGCATCCCCCAGAAGTCAGCTACTTCTCTCATAACCTTTTCGAACTCTGAGTTATCTAAGCTATCCAATTTCGTGGCTAAACTGATATCCGAACAATTGAAACCATGATGCCTTAAGTCACCTAATTGAATAATCTCAAAAACGTTCGATACAATGTGCTGTTTCCAGTCTGCATAATCTATGCGATAGCCTTGCATATCATTTGGACAGGTTGAAAACGCATTTAGCGCATCACAAACAGCAATAAATTCTTCTTTGTTTAATGTATTCATATATTTCCCCTAATTTTTAGTATTTAATGTTTGTAAACTACAGGCACAAAAAAACCGCC
The DNA here is from genome assembly GCF_001635365.1 of Oleiphilus sp. HI0128. Classification (NCBI taxonomy): domain Bacteria; kingdom Pseudomonadati; phylum Pseudomonadota; class Gammaproteobacteria; order Oceanospirillales; family Oleiphilaceae; genus Oleiphilus; species Oleiphilus sp. HI0128. The sequence continues at coordinate 4,572 of NZ_LWGG01000826.1, forward strand.
TCGTATTTGGGCGGTTCTTATTTCGAAATGAATATTTTACGCAGGCGCAAAACGTCACCCGGAGCCTTTAAACTCCGACTTAAAACATAAAGTTTTCTTGTTAAAACTCATATATAGTACAATCATAATGGCCTATTAATGATCATATTAAGCTCAAAATAAGATCTCGCAATATTAATTTGCGATTTCCGTCTCATAATTGTACTTCTTAGGTGCATACCCGGTCAAT
>NZ_LWGG01000827.1:0-7636 GCF_001635365.1 Oleiphilus sp. HI0128
TTCGTTTTGACTCGGTGCACGACACTTTCTTGCTCTTGATTTGAAAAGGACAAGAAGAAAGTGTCGATAGACTTAAGTTCATATCAGCCGTTTCTCGCTGAACTACATCCACTTTTTCCATAATACTTTTCGCATCATTAGCAGCTTGAGACAGTGTGCTAAATGCAATTAGCATCACCAAGGCCGAGACCTTAAAGCTTATCGTTTTCATGCGCCGACCTCCTCTTGACGAACAAGCGCTGCCATATGTTTTTTCCGCCCTAAATCTGGTTTTAGCCAGCTTATCAAGGCAGGCAGTAATAGTAAGTCTGAAGACAAAGCAACTACGATTGATAATGAACCAAAAATACCGGTTTTTGCCAGTCCCATATAGTCTGAGAAGGCAAGCATTGAAAAGCCAATCCCTAAGACTAGGGTAGTAAATGTTACCGCCTGGCCAACTTCTGAGATGGTGCTTTTAAGAGCCGCGTCAACATCACCAAGTTCAAACCACGCATCTCGATAATGTGCAACAAAGTGAATAGTGTCATCCACGGCAATACCAATAATTAAGGGAGCAATAATCAACGTGTCCGTATCTAAAGGTATATCTAGCAAGCCCATCAGACCGAAGGTAAAGAATGCTGGCAGGAGATTAGGAATCATTGAAATCAACCCTGCTTGCACAGAACCTAAAGAGAATATTAACAAGATCGTGATAATAACCAGTGCAAAAGCGAAACTCTTGATTTGTGCCCAGCTGATGTGATCGATTAACTCCATCATTAAGGCTAACTGACCTGTAACACTTACTTCAAGATCTGGATACTGAGCCTTTAAAGGTTCAAAATAACGATCTAGGTCAAGTTGAACCTGCTCAAAGAAATGGGTGTATTCGAACGAGCCCTTGTTCCGCAATTGAGCTGAAATATGAGTCTTGGAGTAGTCATCGCTTACAACATTTCTTCGGTCTCGGCTGTTGGCATTATCAAAGAGGTAAAGAAGCTGCGCCGCTAGAACTGGGTCTTCCGGCACGCGATCATAAGTGGGGTCCCCTTCATGCATTACCTTATTTGTATCTTTTACGAAATCAGCCAAAGAAAAGGTTTTAACAACGCTGTCAGGGTAGGTTTCGACCAAGTGAGCCTGGAAGGCATCAATCACCTTAAGTACTGCCGGTTCTTTAAGCGCATCAGACGATTTCATGTCAACAATAAACTCGAGATTCTGTGCCCCCATCATCTCCTTGTCGACCAAATCGTAAGTAACCCGAATCGGTGCATCTTCTTTTGCCAATTCGACTAAATTTGAGTCAATTTTTACTTGAAGCGTACCAATTACAAACAAGCCGAAAAGCGCGATATAACAAAGCGTGACAACTTTACTCTTTCTTTTAATGTACGCGGGTATTTTATCAAGGAAGTGTTGAAGCGAACTTGCTCTTCCTGCACCTCCACCCGACGCATACTTGCTCTTCTTTGCCTCGGCTTTCTTGGACGCTTTCAGATGATACGGATGCCAGAGATCTAGTAGTACAGGTAAAAGAAATAATGTAAAAATGAAAGCTACACCGACACCTAGGGCAGAATTTAAACCAAAGATGGCTATTTGAGGTAGATCGCTAATCATCAGGGCCATCATACCCGCCATGGTCGTGATGGTTGTTAAAAATATAGGGATGCCGGTTTTGCGATAGGCCATTCGCATCGCAGGGCGATGCTCCTCACCTTCTTGTCTGTATAGCATATATGCGCTCAGCACATGTACACAGTCAGCAGTTCCAACGGCCAGTATCAACATGAATGACAGACTCACCATTGTCGACAAAGTAACGCCAATTGCGCTCAGAAAACCTATAGACCAGAAGGCCGAAAACGAAATCACAACGACCGGCCAAACGACAGCTGAAAAAGAGCGAAACAGTATCCACAGCAAGGTAACAACGGCCAATAGCATTAAGCCCATTAACATCGACGCTTGAGCCATATTGTTCATGGCAAACTCCATCATGGCGGCGTTGCCTGTAAAGTGGAAACTGAAATGAGCGAATTCAGGCTTTGCAGCAACGGTACGCAGAGACGTCATAAAAACTAAGTACTCATCCATACTCATTTCTTCAAAATCAATAGGCTCATCACTGAGCTCCGTTGACACTATCTCAACTGCTGCGTCATCAAACTCAAATTCATCGCCTTGGAGTAAATCAACACCTTCGTCAACCTGGGGTTCTGAGGAAGAGATAACGCCAAAATCGGTTTTTATACGAATACCGCCGAATCTATGATCTGGCGAAAAGTACGCTAACTTAAAAGCGTCCTGCCCTAGCGCAATAGATTTTCGTTGCTCTAGCTCGAGATCGCTAGTTGGATAATCCTGAGCGTACAATTTCTTAGAGATAAGCGTGTCTTTATCTGCTACCTGATACCGCGCATTGTACAAACTGTCAATTTGATCAATTCGCTGAAGTATTCCACGATCAAATTCTGGAGAAACATCTTCGCTGCTTAGTCCAAGCCGGTGGTCATCGAGCTGCTGGTGAAAGGCCCTAATAGTGGCTACAGATTTTGATGAGAAAACATTTCCATCCTGAGCTTCGTAAACAATATAGATGCCGTCATCACTGCCAAACTGCTGTCGATATTTATCTAAAGAAACTTTAGTTGGATCATCATCTTTGAACCAGCTTTCGAGGGACATATCCATCGTAAACTTAGTGACCATTGCGTAAATAAAAGCCGCAGAGATAACAAAGAAGAGGCTGACGACAAACAAACGGCGCTTAAGTAGATAATCCGGAGCTCGCTCGAAAAAGGAATTAAGACTAGAGAGATAATTTTGCAAAAGTAGGATCCATTCAATTAGTTGGGCAAGGCGCTGACGATGACTTTGTATAGCAAATTTGAAGAATGCTGCAGTTTTGTTGTTATTCAAATGCGTAAGCAATGATAACGAATTTCATTTACAGAAAGCTATAAAGGCCATAACTAAAATAGCAATCAGTTCTCAATTTTAGTTAATTGTACAAAATCTAAACTACCCACTTTGATGTATATCAACCCCACCCCTTAAGCACTTGATAAAAGGAATAAATATATACCCCACTTGACATACATCAAGGCAAAGTAGGTAGAGGCGCTACAGAATCGGCTTGCTTCCAACTTTTGGCAAATAATAAGGAACGTGAATCATATGAATCAAACGCCTATTCAACCTAAGAACTACGATTATGGAGTAGTTCGGCAATTCACCATTATGACGGTAGTCTGGGGAATTGTCGGAATGCTTGTCGGTGTGCTTATCGCCGCGCAACTTGCATGGCCCGCACTAAATTTCGATTTACCGTATTTAACTTTTAGCCGCTTGCGGCCTTTACATACGAATGCAGTAATCTTTGCGTTTGGTGGTTGTGCACTCTTTGCAACCTCTTATTACATAGTCCAAAGGACATGTCATACGACACTGTTCGCGCCTGGTCTGGCGAAGTTTACCTTTTGGGGTTGGCAGTTAATCATTGTATTAGCAGCAATCACTCTGCCTCTTGGTTTTACGCAAGGCAAAGAGTATGCAGAGCTAATCTGGCCAATAGACCTACTCATTGCAATCGTTTGGGTTAGCTATGGTGTTGTATTCTTCGGCACGTTGGTAAAGCGAAACGTTTCGCATATCTACGTTGCTAACTGGTTCTATGCAGCGTTCATTATCGCTGTAGCGGTACTTCATATCGTTAACAACTTATCTATTCCTACTAGCCTGACTCATTCCTACCCTGTCTTTTCGGGTGCAACCGATGCAATGACTCAGTGGTGGTATGGACACAATGCTGTTGGCTTTTTCCTAACTGCGGCGTTTTTAGGCATGATGTACTACTTCGTTCCAAAGCGTGCGAATCGCCCTGTATACTCCTATAGATTATCAGTTGTACACTTCTGGGCTTTGATCTCTATTTACATGTGGGCTGGTCCGCACCATTTGCAATACACTGCTCTACCAGACTGGGCCCAGTCACTTGGTATGGTGTTCTCCTTGGTTCTATTAGCTCCGTCATGGGGTGGTATGATCAACGGTATCATGACGCTATCTGGCGCATGGGATAAGTTACGCTCTGACCCGATCCTTAAGTTCCTGATTGTATCCCTATCGTTCTATGGCATGTCGACCTTTGAAGGGCCAATGATGTCGATAAAAACCGTCAACGCACTATCTCACTATACTGACTGGACAGTTGGGCACGTTCATTCAGGTGCGCTTGGTTGGGTTGCTTTTATTACTATCGGTTCCGTTTACATGCTTGTTCCTGAGCTATTTAACAAAAAGCGCATGTATAGCGAATCGCTGATAAACAGTCATTTCTGGATCGCAACAATTGGTGTAGTACTTTATATAGCATCAATGTGGATCGCTGGTGTAATGCAAGGCCTAATGTGGAGAGACATGGGTGACGACGGTACGCTGACATATACTTTCATTGAAAGTATCAAAGCTAGCTACCCCTACTATGTCGTACGTGTACTTGGTGGATTAATGTTCTTGGTTGGTATGTTGATGATGGCATATAACGTAATTAAAACCATCGGTTCTTCCGAGTTAGACAACGAAGCATCCAACAAGGAGGCAGCATAATGAATCATCAAACTATTGAAAAGAACAGCGCACTACTTGGTGTATTAATTGCCCTAGTAATTAGTGTTGCCGGTTTGGTTGAAATCGTTCCGCTGATGTTTCAAACACAAACGACAGAACCAGCACCAGGCGTTAAACCTTACACAGCGGTTCAGCTAGCGGGCCGCGACATCTACATTCGTGAAGGTTGTTACAACTGTCACTCACAGATGGTTAGACCTTTCGCTGATGAAGTGTTGCGATATGGCCCTCCGTCAGTTGCAGGTGAATCAGTTTACGACCGCCCGTTCCAGTGGGGTTCGAAACGAACAGGTCCTGATTTGGCACGCGTTGGTGGCCGTTACTCTGATGAATGGCATCGTATACATTTAATCAATCCTCGTGATTTGGTGCCTGAATCAAATATGCCAAGCCTCCCTTGGTTAGCCGAGGCACCAGCAGAAACTGATAGCATTATAAGCAAAATGGAAGCCTTACGTTTACTAGGCCATCCCTATTCAGACGAAGAAATCGCTAACGGGCCCGCCCAGCTAGCAAATATGACTGAAATCGATGCTTTGATTGCATACTTGCAAGTGCTTGGCACTGCAAACAACGGGAGATAAGCATGGGCGAATTACAGCACACACTAAGCGGTTTAATGACCGGCATGCTTTTGCTTACGTTCATCGGAATTTGCTTCTGGAGCTGGAGTGGCAAGCGTAAAGAAGCGTTCGAGGAAATGGCAAATCTTCCCTTGGATAACACTGCAACGAATACTTGCAATAACAAAGAAAAAAGTGAGGCCTAATTATGAGTACAGGATGGAGTATTTTCATCAGTGTATTGGTCATCGGCAACCTAGTTGGTGTCATGTGGCTACTGTTCGCGACTTCTTCAAAGAAGTCGGATGAGAGCGGTGAGGTCGAGTCTACCGGACATGAATGGGACGGTATATCCGAACTGAATCACCCACTACCAAAGTGGTGGTTTAACATGTTTATTCTGACAACTATTTTTGCAGCAATTTACATGTACCTTTACCCTGCACTAGGTAATAACGAAGGTTCATTAGGTTGGACTCAACTTAATCAGTTAGACGCCCAAATGGAAAAGAATAGAGCGGACCGCGCTGCCTTCTTTTCTCAATTTGAGGGCAAAACAGCTGAAGAACTTCAAGCAAATACTGAAGCAATGAAAACTGCTTCACGCTTGTTTGACAATAACTGTTCGCAATGCCATGGTTCCGATGCTAAAGGCTCAAAAGGCTTTCCGAATCTTGCAGATGATGACTGGCTATACGGAAATAGTTCAGATTTGATTTCGCAGTCAATTCTAAATGGCCGTCAAGGCGTGATGCCTGCTTTCGGCGCAATTTTAGATGACACGCAAAGATCTGACCTTACTCAGTACGTGCTTAGCTTAAGCAATCAGTCCACTGACGCGACCAAAGCAGAACAAGGCAAGGCAAGCTTTGATATGCAATGCGCTGCTTGCCATGGCATTGACGGTAAAGGCAACCAGCTGCTTGGTGCGCCCAACCTTACTGACAATATTTGGTTATATGGCGGACTGTTAAGAGATATTGACGCCACGATAGCCAATGGACGTAACGGCAACATGCCGTCGCACAGACATTTGTTTAGTGAGCAAGAAGCTAAAGTTCTATCAGCTTATATTTTGTCTCTATAACTTTGTCATCAAGGTGTAATTCAGCGCCCAATCATTTATATAGGCGCTGAATTACACCAATATTTATAATGATCCGAGGTCAATGATGATTCGAATTATCATATCGCAACTACGCACGATTGTTCCCGAGGAAGAATTACAGTCGAAAGTTTTCTGGCGCTCATTTGGTGTTATGGCTTGGGTGTCTTTTTTATGCGCAGCACTGGCAACAATGCTTTTCTTCGCAGCATTTGATCCGATAGAGTTATCAAGTATCGCGACTTTCCCTGTAGAGTTTAGCCCAAATGCTCTATATACATTAGGCTTTTTCCTCTTTTGGGTGTTTGGTTTTAGCTGCACAGCTTTGAGCTGTGTCTTATTGGCCCTACCTCTTGCCAAACGACAAAAATCCTTGTCAGAACATTACGATGAGGAAGCTGACTAGTCGGCTCAAGACAAAAACAACTTGCAGCTGCTCCTAGGCCTGCAGGCATCTAGTTCTATCTGTTTACATTGGTGTTAATTAATGGATATTGAAAACAAAATTGCACATCGCTTCAAGTCTTCCGACAGCAACTTGTATGCAAGTCATGAAAAGGTACACACCCGTGAAGTAAAAGGTGTTTTCCAATCGCTTCGCAAAGCAATGATGTTTACACTGCTCGGGCTTTACTATTTTGCAGCCTGGTTTACATGGGATGGACATCAAGCAATTTTGTTCGATTTACCGGAGCGCCAGTTTCATATTTTTTGGCTAACGTTTTGGCCTCAAGACTTTTTCTTTCTAGCTTGGCTATTAATCATGGCTGCGCTCAGCCTATTCTTTTTTACAGCCTTGGCTGGCCGCTTATGGTGCGGTTATGCCTGCCCCCAGACCGTCTGGACTGAAGCCTTCGTTTGGATGGAACGCATTATTGAGGGTGACCGAGGCGCACAGCTTAAGCTGGAAAAGATGCCCTGGAATGCTGAAAAAATTCGCAAACGGGGGACCAAGCAGCTTGTATGGCTCCTGTTCTCATTATGGACCGGTTTTACCTTGGTCGGATATTTTACACCTATACGCGAGTTATCAGCGTCTTTGTGGACAACGCTGTCTGGCACCTACACTCTTGGGCCCTGGGAAACTTTCTGGATCCTATTTTATGGTTTTGCGACTTATGGAAACTCTGGCTACCTCAGAGAACAGGTATGCTTATATATGTGCCCTTATGCACGCTTCCAAAGCGCCATGTTCGATAAGGACACTCTGATTGTCTCCTACGACGATGACCGTGGCGAGCCAAGAGTTAAGGGTAAAAAAAGAAAGGAAATGGCCGACCAGGCAGGTGACTGTGTTGACTGCTCTTTATGTGTGCAGGTCTGCCCTACTGGCATCGATATTCGCGAA
>NZ_LWGG01000828.1:0-7652 GCF_001635365.1 Oleiphilus sp. HI0128
TTCTACGAATTCAAGGCTAGGGCGTTTTGCTGGGCTGCTTATTATTACGAATATGATCAACGCCGCGATGCTGGCCTTGGTTTATGAGCATATGATGCCTTCTGCGATTGCCGATCAGGAGGTGCTAAAGCAAAGTCTGATCACACTGTTCTTTATTTTCTTGATCGTTACGGGTGTGATTTCCTGGCTGTTTCTCTTGGCGCACGAGAGCCGGGTGGTAGCCCAAATTGAGTCCAATCGGCAAACACGTAAGCTGATGCGAGAAATCCAAGCTCATGAGAAAACCGATCTGGAATTGCAACAAGCCAAAGAGCATGCAGAGCAAGCGAATGACGCCAAGAGTCGCTATCTATCTGGGATCAGTCACGAGCTGAGAACCCCGCTTCAATCGATACTCGGCTATGCGCAATTACTGACTGACAAGCAGGACCTTGATGATGCACAGTCTCGAGGCTTGAATATCATTCATCGCAGTGGCTTGCATCTGGCAGATTTGATTGAAGGCCTGCTTGATATATCAAAGATTGAGGCTGGGCGCTTGGACTTGTTTCGGAACAAGGTTCAGTTACCTGAATTGCTCGATCAGCTTGCCAGTATGTTTCAAATGCAGGCTAAGAACAAAGGGATTGAGCTTAACTTCAATATAGAAGGGCGATTGCCGAAAATGGTGATGGCAGATGAAAAGCGCTTGCGCCAGGTTTTGATCAATGTTTTGTCTAATGCTGTGAAGTATACACAAGAAGGTTCAATCGACTTTACGGTGAAGTACCGTTCTCAGGTGGCAGAATTCATTATCAAAGATACCGGGCCAGGGATAGAGGCTTCCTACCTTGCACGTATATTCGAACCTTTTGAAAGGGTGCGTAATACACATACACCGAATGTGCAGGGGACAGGTCTTGGTTTGACTATCGTGAAGCTCTTAACTGAAGTAATGGGTGGAGAGTTACAGGTCGACTCAGAACTTGGGAAGGGCAGTTGTTTTAAGGTGAGCTTAATGCTGCCCTGGGTGAACAATACTCAGCAGGTAGAAGAAGCCGTTAAGGCCAAGATAGTTGGCTACGAAGGTTATCAGCGAACTATCTGTTTGGTAGATGATGACCCGGTTCTAAGGGGCTTCTTGTCAGACTTACTCATTCCACTGGGCTTTACTACCTTAGAGGCTTTTGATGCACCATCTTGTATGGCGCTATTAGATACGGCCAAGCCAGATCTATTTGTTCTCGATGTCTCGATGCCTGGCAAAACAGGTTACGAATTGGCTGATGATTTACGTAGTGAGGGAATTAGTGTTCCGATTTTAATGCTCTCTGCCAATGCACAAATGCCATCGAGCGACTACATTGCCACGGCCAGCTATTCTGATTATTTGATTAAACCGATTAACAATGCGGCTCTGTTAGATAAGCTAGCTGAGCACCTGGGCTTGCACTGGATATCGCAAAATGAAAGTGAAGATTTCGACTCGGTTAAAGTCTTGTCTAAAGAGCGCGATGGTAACCCTGAAGAAGCACAAACTAGTGACGCCTTCGTTATTCCCAACGACCCCTTAATTCGTGAGCTAAAAGCCTACGCCGAAATGGGCTACCGAAAGGGTGTCGTGCAAACTTTAGCTCAGGTAGAATCAGCTAAGTTACTACCGGAGCCATTTATGCAGAGCCTGTTTGCTATGAGTGACAGTTTCCAGTTCGACCAACTTGCGCAAGCCTTAAGAGATTAAATGATGACGCCTTTAAGCCAGACCGATACTGTGTTGGTTGTTGATGACTCCCCCGATGCTCTGAGCATGATTAACGATGCCTTGGAAGCGGAAGGAATGGACGTGCTGGTTGCTCTGGAAGGCAAGCAAGCCCTAACGATCGCTAAGCGCATTCGGCCCGATGTAATACTGCTCGATGCAGTCATGCCCGTAATGGATGGCTTTGAGACCTGTCGCCAGCTAAAGCAAAATGCAGACCTCGCAGATATTCCCGTTATTTTCATGACGGGTTTATCTGATACTGATGATATTGTTCGAGGCTTGGAAGTGGGTGGTGTTGATTACCTGGTTAAACCCATCAACCCGACAGAATTGCTAGCGCGTATGAAGGTGCATTTGAGCAATGCGCGTTTAACCAAGAGTGCGCAAAGTGCCTTGGATAGCACTGGGCAGCATCTCTTCACGGCTGACGAAAAAGGCATTGTTCGCTGGGCCACCCCGCAAACCTATGCTTTGTTTGCCAAAGCTAATATCTCTCCGACAGATGGTTCTGAGGCGTTTACAAAAATGCTTTCTCAATGGTTGGCTGGGTCTCCGCAGGACGGGGATAGTCTAAACTTAGAAGCACTAGAATATCCTTTATCTCTGAAGAGGGTAGGCAAACATTCCAATGGCGACCAGCTAATTAAACTGATTGACGGGAACAAGCCAACAGAAGCTGCTTTATTAAAAGCAAATCTCGATTTAACTGAGCGAGAGGCGGAAGTTTTGTTTTGGATAGCGAATGGGAAAACTAACCGCGAAGCAGCCGAAATTCTATCGATGAGCCCTCGAACGGTGAATAAACATTTGGAAATGATCTTTCCTAAACTTGGTGTCGAGAATAGAACGGCAGCGGCAGGGGTCGCCTTAAGGGTCTTGACACAGGGTTAATTATGGAAAAGACTGAGGTGTTGTTCTCATAGAGTACTCGTAGGCAGAGTAGTATACTGAGCCCAATGAAAAAATGGTTAATATAGTAGGACATTATGAAAGCATTAGTAATTGTTGCACACGGCTCACGACGAGCGTCCTCCAATGATGAAGTACGGGAGCTTTCCCGTAGCGTTCAGAATAAGGTCGGCGCTCAATATGCGATCGTCAATACTGGCTTTTTGGAGCTGGCTGAGCCATTAATACCCGACTCAATTATCCAGTGTATAGAGCAGGGAGCATCTGAAGTAGATGTCTTGCCTTACTTCTTGTCAGCCGGTAGGCATGTTATAGAAGACGTTCCGGCCGAAGTTGCTAAGGCTAGGGAGCAGTACCCTGATGTTAAGATAAACATTAAGACTCATCTGGGAGGTATGCCTGCGATGGTCAGTTTGATTCAGGATACGCTAAGCGTATCCTGATGAGCCTCGTTATAATTAGCGAGTCGTGGCTTTTTTAGTTTTCGTCTTTCTTGTCTTGGCTTTTTTTGTAAGTAAGCCTTCAAGCTCCTCGAGCGCTTCTCCTGAAAATACTGCCAGGTTCTGCATGCTTGGCAAGGTGTCACGACAACCGGTATAGCCAAAATTCAGTGAACCATCATAGCTTAAACAAGTAATATTCAATGCGCCGCCATGGGCGATTAATGATACTGGGTACATCGCCTCAAGTTTACAGCCATTGTAGTAGAGAGCCTTTTTCGGTCCAGGGACATTAGATATTGTAATGTTAAAGGCTGGACGCATTCTTCCGCCCAGGCCTGTGAGAAGCTGTAAAGAGTAGGGTGCCATCATCAGCATCGTGTACTGTGTCAGCGATGCTCTAGGCAAGCTTTGTAAGTGCTCCTTCGCAATCTGGGTCGACTCTTTAATGGTTGCTAAGCGGCGAAGCGGGTCCGCTTCATTGGTTGCTAAGCTAGCGATCATAAAACTAATGGCCGTACCTGTGCCTGTGTCATCCGCAGGGCGAATATTAACCGGAATACCTGCTGTTAAAGGTTGCTCAGGTAATTGTCCTTTTTCTAATAGGAACTGCCTCAACGAGGTGCCACATAAATAAAGCACAATATCGTTTAACGAGGCATCCGCCTCTGCTGCCAGTTTCTTAATTCTGTCTAAAGAATATTGCTGTGTAGCAAAGCGGCGAGCGGCTTGCACCCGGGTGTTAATGGTTGAATTAGGACCAGTAAACGGAGCAGAAAGTTTAACTCTATCCTGAACGGATGAACTGACCAGTTTTGCCAACGCACCCACTAACTGCGGGGTGTTCGAGGCTTGTTCTTTGATTGCGTCGATAGCTTGATCAAGCGCGCCTTGCCAAGTCGCAATGTGTTCGCCGCTTTTAATTTTCTTTGGCGTACCAATAGACCAAGGCGGTCTTGTATCGATATCGTCTGGAGACTCGCTTAGTGTGCGTTGCAATAAACGTACACCGCTTATGCCATCAATTAAGGAGTGGTGCATTTTGGTGTAGATGGCAAAGCGATTATTTTCCAGACCTTCGATGACATGGCACTCCCATAGAGGGCGTTTAAAGTCCATACGGTTGGAGTGTAATCTCGATACAAGTATACCCAACTCTCGTTCACCGCCTGGTTTGGGTAGAGCCGAATGACGTACGTGATAATCTAGGTCTATGTTCTTATCGATAACCCAAGACGGTGCGAGTAAGCGGCCCAGTAAGCTAGGCTTCGCGAGCTTTTTGTTCCAGGGGGAAACAATATCTCCAGCCGATTTCATGCGATGAACATCGTCGCGTAAAAAATTAGCAGGAGCATCTTTGGGGAGAGATAAAATTTGCAGATTGCCAACATGCATTGGCGTCTCTTCGGTATCCAATGCCAACCAAGAGGCATCAAGTATGTTTATCTTGTTATTCTGAGTCATTTTGCCAGGCCTTTTGGGAGTAATGAATACAAAGCGGAATCTTAACACACTTACTATATTAGACCATTAAACTTTATTGCCTAGGTCTATGAAGATATCGGAACTATTTATGTTCGCAGACAAGAAATTTACTTTTGGTATAGCAAATTTTGAAATGGAGTTGTCGTGAACCTTTTATTCGGCAGGGAGGGGGAATGGGGGCATATCGCGAATGGAGTTTTAAGAACCTGAAGATAGAGCAGGCTAAATGAAGTTAGAACAACTTTAGCCTGCTAGAGAAGCATAATACTACTTCACTGCACACATATCTTTTTTGGCCAGGCTAAGTGCTTTTAGTACATCAGCACGTCTAATAATGCCGATCACTTTATCATTTTCTATTACTGGGTAGATCTTGGGCCCTTTCCTTAGCATGCTTTCTGCTAGCTTAAGAATATCTTCATCAGGGGATACGGATAGAGGATTCTCTCGCATAATGTCAGCTGCTACTTCGTGGCTATCACAATAGTAGGTATTGTTGAGCATCTGCTTGATGCAGTTTTGCTCAGTGATAAAACCTACCAGTTTGCCGTCAGTATCTAACACTGGCGCTCCTACGATATGGCTTTTGGTAAGTGTTTTAACGACTTCTTCAACGCTAGTATCAAGTTTAAATGAGTATGTCGCTGGGTGCATGTAATCGCGAACGTAAACCTTGGGAGATTCCATCTTGCCTCCAATAAAATTTGTAATGTATAAATGAGTTTGTTGAAGTGAGCATACTACGAGGTTTCTACTAGTGTGATGACCGGTGTCAATTTGAGTGCATTCCTATAAGGAACTAGTAATCACTTTAAAATAAATACACTATTTGCTGAAGCTGCTATAATTTCGCGCTTTCTATCTTTCGAGTTGATTTGTTATATGTCTGAGAACTTTATCTGGCTTGCAATTGTTGTCGGTAGTCTTGTTTCTATTTTCTTATTCCGTTTTAGCTTCAAAACATGGAACAAAATTCAAAGAATAGAGGACGCGAAAAAAGCTTATCTGGAGGAGGTGGCTGAAAAGAAAGATAAGGCCCTCAACAGCATTAAGGTTATCGCACAATGCATGTTAGACGAGCAGGTTGAGCTGTCGGAAGGATGCATTAGAATTAAAGTGCTACTTGACCATTTAGCCCCCAACCTGCATGAAGATGAGCGGTTTTCAGTGTTTATCAAAATGTATGATGCGCTAGAGCACATGCCAACTCATGAGGCGCGTAAGCAAACTGACAAACGAGTGATTTTTAAGCTGGATCAGGAACGCTTCAAACTGGAAGAAGACAACCAGCATGCGATACTCTCTGCGTCTAAAGCGCTCCTGGAGCATTCATTCTAGAGTAGGTCGGTGAGCAATATGCCCAGGCCTATTCGTTGTACCCGGTGGTCATAGTCAATTAGGCTTTCTCCATAGCCTTCAAAAAATTGTATGAAACCTCTTAATCGCCCCCACATCGGAAAACTGAATCCGGTTTCCGCAGACCCATAACCTGTGTCGAAGTTGTATCTCACCGAGCTGCTGAGTTTATAGCGCCCCCAGTCCATCACACCGGTAATTTCATAGTGACCTAGGTAGTCGTCGATATCCGGGTTATCATCGCCTCGGAATAAGTGGTTTGTCTTTTTGTTGTGTGCATGAGTGAGCAACTTCGGCCAGCGTTGTTTCAGCGGGCATACTCGCCGCTGTATTTAAGAAACAATCAATAGACTCTTCCGCTGCTGCTAACTTACTGAAAAATAGTAAAAAACCTAATAAGGTAAAATACTTGAGTCGTGCAATAGCCATTGTCGCTTCATGTATTGTTTCGATCTGTACGGTAGCCGGCTATTGTTGTTTATACTCACTATCGAAGTCAAAAAATAACTCGCCGGAAATTTCTTTATAGCGGCCTGAGTCCTTCATTCTTTTGAGTCTTGGTGAAAGCTCATCAAGGAAGCTTTGTGTGAGCGCTTTGTTATGACACGTAATACGGTCATAGCTTTCTACAAGAGGGTGCTTGGCAGAGTAACTCAATTGATCTACGAAAGGTTGCAAGTCCGGAAGCGCTGCGATCATGACATCAATACGCTTTACTTTGAGCTTTTTCAAGTTCTGGGCGTCTTTGTATACTTTGTCTAGTTTTATTTTTTCGCTAAGTCTATGTTTATAATAGTTCTCGTGCACATGTACGGCACCCACATTAAGTCCTTTAAGTTGACTGGAGCTAGTTAAAGGGCTTTGGTCGAGAGGGCTAAACATATAATAAGCGAAGGCACCTAGTGGAAAGCTTGCAATGATATTCTCATTTCCTAGCTTTTCTTGCATCACTTGCGTGAAAGAATAAATGCAGTCTGTATGGCCTTGCTCAAATGATACCAGGGCTCGTTTATAAGGCGTATATGATTGAATGATTTTGAAAGGCATATCTGAAATAGCTTCGTTCAGAATGCCTTGATAGATGCCAGACTGGTCTTCCTCAATTAGGCTAGTGATATGAGGCGCTGCTATCGCTATAGTTTGTGCGTCTGGTGATTTTGCGTGAACTAGACTACTAAAAATGCAAAGCAATAATATAAGATAATATTTGAGTATGCTCGAAATAAGCCTTTATAACGATAGAACTAGTGTCTTATATTAAAGCATAAGAATTACTAGAGTGCTCAGTTAACCTAATGTTGTATTAATCCCTTAAGTACAGATTGGCTCACCGCCAGTTCGCTTTTCCAGTATCCGCTAAACTTCGGTAAATTGTCGTCTATTTCTTCACTTCTGCTGTGATAAAAAATATGCCCTTGAGCTGCTGGTAGTGCGCCAGGGTCTTCAAAACGGTCAATGGGAATAAAGGCCAGTTTTAAAAAAGGCGCAAGCCTCAAAAAGCCAACTAATGGAGATTGGCAGTTTTGGCATATACCTCTAGTTAGAGCAGGAGGACGACGATATTTTGCAAACAATAGTTGATCAGATTTGTTTAGCTCAACATTTTTTGCATTGACTACGACAAATTCTGCATAAGGCTTGTTATAGATCTCTTGGCAAATAGTGCAATGGCATTTAAAGCGAGAAAAAGGTTGGGCTCTGACGGTGATTTTCGATGTGGT
>NZ_LWGG01000829.1:0-4205 GCF_001635365.1 Oleiphilus sp. HI0128
TAGGACAAATATATAAAATTTAAATAGACATAAACGCTTATTTGTTGGTTGAAAAGGTGCAGATAAATAGACTTAATCGCTTATTTTATCTTTTTTACGCGGTAGGTTTTCGGTGTTTCGCCTGTCCATTTTGTATAGGCGCGTGAAAAGGCTCGGGGTTCGCTGAAGTTAAGGTGCTGAGAAATTTCTGCGATAGTCAGGTTGCGCTTGGTCAGCAGCTTATTAGCGATATCGAGGCGAAGATTATCCTTGATTTGTTGATAGCTAATGCCCTCTAGGTGAAGCTTTCGGCGTAGTGTTTGTTCACTGATTCCTAATTGGCGAGAGATGACAGCGCTATTTGGAAGTTTAATTGCTTCGCTGATGTGGGTGCTCTTGGGCTCTATAAGAAGTTTGATTTGTGCTGTCAGGCTATTGTCTTCGCCGGGGATGGTAAGTAGATCTATCGGCGCGCGTGCTAGAAAGACTTTTAGGTCGCGAGTAGTTTTGATCAAAGGCTCTTCGAGATACTTCCGATGGAAGACTAAGCGGTTGAATTTGCTCTTTTGGTTAGTTTTACAGCGAAACAAGAGCTCAAATTCTTCATGATCAATGGGGGTGTAATTAATATAGGCGCCAATTAGTTTAATTGGTTTGCCAATGTACCAACTTGCAAAGCGGTGCCAAATGACGTGCCAGTACTCGATATAAAAGTGCTCGAAATCTAATTCCGGATTGTTGAACTCTGAGGTGAAATATACGTGCTCTCCTTCGACATCAAGAGAAACCTTTATTTCATTGTTGATCTGGTTATAGAAGCGAATCCCTCGATGCAATAGTTCTTCGAGGTTATGACTGTAACTGACCCATTCAGCCATGAGGGCAAAGGTTCCGAGCTTAATGGGGGTTTCAGTGAAGCCCATAAACTCGTCATTTAGGGTCTCTGCAATACTTGAATAGAGCTTGGCAACCGACTCTACCGGGAAGCGTGCTCTGGGGTTTCTGAGTTGAAGTTCGGATATTCGCGCTTGCTTTAGCAGTTGGCGAGTATCGACGCCTTTTTTTCTCGCGCCGCCTAGCGCGCTGAGGATGTAGTGAGTGCCAATGGTTGCCATGTGGTGCTAATTATCGAATCGCAAGCGGATAACAAAAAAGCCCGGTAACTACCGGGCTCTTAATTCAATGCCGAGCTGAGGCTTACAAACGCGCATCAACATCATCTTTGTCGAATAGATATTTCACATCAAAGATAACGTTATTGGTTTTGCATAGCTTACGGATTTCTGCGATACCCATTTCTTTGATCTGGTCGTGTGATACGCAAATGACTGCTGCATCGTAGTGATCTTGTTTAGGTTCGCTGATCAAGTTAAGCCCATACTCATGCTTCACCTCTTCTGCATCTGCCCAAGGGTCATAGACGTCAATATTGGCGTGGTAGCCCTGGAGCTCTGTAATAACATCAGTCACTTTGGTGTTGCGAATATCAGGGCAGTTCTCTTTAAATGTAAGCCCCATGACCAGAATGTTTGCGTCAACAACCTGAATTTTCTTCTTGGTCATAAGCTTCAATACTTTCTCGGCAACATGAGCAGACATGTTGTCGTTAATACGACGACCGGAAAGAATGATTTCTGGGTGGTAACCAATCGATTGCGCTTTATGTGTTAGGTAGTATGGGTCTACACCAATACAGTGACCGCCAACCAAGCCTGGGCGGAAGGGGAGGAAGTTCCACTTTGTGCCAGCGGCTTCGAGTACTTCCAGGGTGTCGATGCCCATTTTGTCAAAAATTAAAGAAAGCTCGTTAACGAGAGCGATGTTGACGTCACGCTGGGTGTTTTCAATAACTTTTGCGGCTTCAGCTACACGAATAGAAGCTGCTTTGTGCGTGCCGGCAACGATGATGCTTTTATAAAGGTCATCAATAAAAGTTGCCGCTTCGGGCGTTGAGCCAGAGGTAACTTTGAGAATGTTCGTGACACGGTGTTCTTTATCGCCAGGATTGATTCGTTCCGGGCTGTATCCCGCAAAGAAATCTTCATTTAGCTTCAAACCAGAGCCTTGCTCGATTAGTGGTAAACAGTCTTCTTCGGTTGCACCCGGGTAAACAGTCGACTCGTAAATAACGTAATCGCCCTTTTTGACTACTTTGCCAAGCATCTCGCTCGCTTTGATTAGCGGCGTTAGGTTTGGTGTTTTGTAGTCATCGATCGGTGTAGGAACTGTGACGATATAGACGGTAGCATTCTTGATATCATCGAGCTGGGTTGTGAAGGTGAGGTGTGTGCTCTCAGCAAGCTCTTCAGATGAGCATTCTAGTGTGCTATCAACACCTTCGCGTAACTCGTTGATGCGATCTTCTTTGATGTCAAACCCTATGGTTGGGAATTTCTTCCCAAATTCGACTGCCAGTGGCAGACCTACATAGCCCTGTCCGATAATGCAAATTTGTGTATTTGTTTCCATGGTCTCTCGATCTTTCATCAATAAATAAAAACTTTGCGCCGACTGTTTACAAATGACTTACAATGAACGCTGAAAAAAGGTGACGGATTATTGCATAATGCCGCAACTAATTCTTCAGGATAGACTGAATTCTAAGAGAATAGTAAAGGACGAAGCAGATAATTTAAAGAAATAGTCTATGATGAAAGGTGAATTCTGTATTTACGTCTTTTATCGTACAGCTGTATTATTCTCCGGCTAGGGTGTTGGTGGGGTGTTATTCTTTCGCTTAGCCGGGTTGTTTGTAGAAAATTCTCAGTTCCATTCAAGGTAATCGTTAGTGGCTCACGTACGTGTTTTAAATCATTATTTGCATAGTAAGTTTCTCGTTTTAGGGGCGGTTGAATTTTGCTTGTTGATGTTGGCGGTTGTTGCCGGTGTCGAGTTGCGAAATATGTGGGGTGCCGCGGACGAAGTAAATGTTATTCTGGAGTCACCTAAACTTCAGATGATCTCCTTTGCGGTGGTGTTGAGTGTATGCTCCCTTGCAATGGGGGTTTATACGAGTATCTATATAGAAGGCTTGACCGGGATGGCTTTGCGTACTGTTGTGAGCTATTTCTTCTTGGGTACCGCAAGCTTGACGATACTCTATTACTTGTTCCCTGTTATGTATTTAGGTCGCGGCGTTTTAGCGTTTGCGATCACCTTTTCCTTGATCTTCGTATTAGTGGTAAGGGTACTTTTTTATAAAGTCGTTGATTTGGCTCAGTTAACGCGGCGAGTTGTAATTTTTGGTGCTGGGAACACAGCTGCCAATATTATGGAGCGAATTCAAGCTAGTAAAGATGAGTCAGGGTTTCAGTTATATGGCTGTATGGCTTGTGGGCAAGGTGAGGTGGTTGTAGATTCCAGTTTATTGGTCAATGAACCTGAAGATTGGATGGCCTTTGTTAAGCAGCATAATATTAGTGAAATAGTTGTCGCGCCAGATGAGCGCCGCCGCAGTGAAGGTGGTCAGATTCCTATAGATGCACTGCTGGATTGTAAGCTCAGAGGGGTTCGTGTGACGGACCCTGTTGAGTTCATAGAGCGAGAGCTGTTGCGATTGGAAATTTCAATGCTTCGTCCTGGTTGGGCTTTGTTCTCAGATGGTTTTGTCTATTCTCAAGCACGAGATATTCTAAAGAAGTTATTTGATTTGACCGTCGCAAGCCTGATTTTATTGCTTACCTGGCCGTTTATGTTGATAACTGCCATTGCGGTTAAGCTAGAAAGTGACGGGCCAATTCTCTACAGTCAGACGCGTGTCGGGCTGAATGGAAAAGAGTTCTCTATTTATAAATTCAGAAGTATGGCTCAAGATGCGGAGAAAGACGGTAAGGCCGTTTGGGCGACTAAAAATGATGCGCGCGTAACAAAAGTGGGGGCGTTTATCAGAAATACACGTCTTGATGAATTGCCGCAGCTTTATAATGTTTTTACGGGCGATATGAGTTTTGTTGGGCCTCGTCCAGAAAGGCCTCAGTTTGTAGAAGAATTGAAAGAACAAATACCTTTTTACGATGCTCGGCATAAAGTAAAACCGGGATTGATGGGCTGGGCACAGTTAAAGTACCCCTATGGCGCGTCGGTTGACGATGCGAGAAATAAGTTAAAATATGATTTGTATTATGTTAAGAATCATAGCTTCTTTATGGATGTGTTGATTGTGATACAAACGGTTGAAGTTGTGTTGTTGGGCAAGGGTGTTCATTAAACTGTTATTGTAGTAATCA
>NZ_LWGG01000830.1:0-2192 GCF_001635365.1 Oleiphilus sp. HI0128
TCTCGCCGGTGCAGGCTTAGGCCTACTGTTAACGGCTGGCGCTGCTTTTCAGCAAATCAGCTTGGCCTATACTAAAGTCGCCAATGTGGCTTTTATCACCGGCTTTTATGTCGCGCTTGTCCCGCTTATCGGTATCTTATTTAAGAAAAGTTACCCTTTACTGACCTGGATTGGTGGTTTGATTGCTCTGTGTGGCTTGTCCTTACTGAGCGGTTTTGATGGAAAGTTTAATTATTTAGGTGATGGCTTGGCACTTGCTGGAGCCGTTTTTTGGGCTCTTCACTTATGGGCTATCAGTTTCTGGGTGGGCAAGCATGACTTGCTTGTTCTCGCACTTTTTCAATTTATTGTCTGCGCTTTATTAAGTTTAGTTTTTTCCCTGAGCTTTGAGGGCGGCCCTATGGCTAGTCTCAACTCTGCTTATCTTTGGGCCTTGTGTAGTGGCATCTTCGTTGTGGGTATGGCGTATACACTTCAGGTCTTTGCTTTAAAGAAAGCAGACCCCTTTATTGCAGCGATCATATTTTCGATGGAGTCTGTTTTTGGCGCAATGGTTGGTTACTGGGTATTCGATGAAGTCTTAGGTATGTACGGCTTTGTGGGAGCTATACTGATGCTTCTCGGTTTTGTACTTGCGCAGTCTCATGAGAAACAGAACTAATAATCGTTATTGATTACTACTGAATCCTGATACAGCCTGCTTTTTCAGTACAGCACCCTGTTTTATCAACTTCGACTCCACGATCCGATAGCGGACATTCATCGAGTTTGTCTATCACGCCATCCTGGTCTGAATCGAGTTGGAGCTGTAGATTCTCAAATGGGGTTCTTACGATTTTTTCCACTTTAGGAATGTGTTTTTTGAAGCCAAAATAACGGCCTATATGAAAGCCGCTGAAGCGAGCATCTTTGGCATGATTGGTATAGTCAAAGCTGATGAACCAGGGACTATCGGTGAATCTGTAGTAAGCACCGATTCCCCAGGTAACTTGTACAGTTGACTCTTCTTCATAGCCAATACGCGAGTCTGTTGCTTCTGTATTGAGCCAGGTTCCCCCAAGTTTGAAGTGGGCATTGAAAGGCTTATATTGGGGTAAGAATCGATATGCAATCATTAGACTTGGGGCTCGGTATCTAATCGCCGCATCTAGACTTGCATTTAGGGTGGGGTTACTATTTTTTAAGCCCGCTTCCCCCAGGAAAGAATAGTCTAACTCCAGTGCCCATTTTTCACTGAGATGGCGACCAGCCAAGAAACTAAAGCCAATACTACTTTTGTCATTACTTGACCAGCCGTTACTTTCTCCAGAGGGGGCCAAGTAGCTATAACCTAGCCCGGCGGATACATACCAACAGGGTTGAAATAAGAGTTCTGATAAATCGTCAAATTTTAGCTCCTGAGCACACTGATTATTGTTGTCAGCCGAGGCATCATTTACATGCATAAGCAGAGGTAAAAAAACTATCGCCATCCAGAAAGCATGCTTGTGTTGTATTGCTCTGTAGCTCTTATAAAGCCAGGGAAGTAAAAGCAGCAACCATGCTAGATGGGGATTAATGGTGCCACCTGTTCCACTTTTGGCTGTGCTAATACCAGTGTCGTCATCTTCGGCAAGGTCGATAATCCCGTTGTTATCAAAGTCACCGTTTTCCAGGCCGTCAGGGTAGCCGTCATTGTCGCTATCGCGGTCCCGGTAGTTTTCAGTTCCATCTTCATCGCTATCGATAAGCGTAGAGAAAACATGACTGCTTAAGCCTGACGATGATGATAGCAGGTCAACCATACCGTCATTGTCGCTGTCAATCTCACTAAGGTCCGTACCCGGAAGATTCGCTTCTTGAAGGTCCGTTACTTCATCATTGTCCGAGTCAAGGTCCTGAAAATCGGGTACACCATCGTTGTCAGTGTCTGACACGGCAAAAGCTGACGTGATCGCATCGTCTAGGCCATCTGCATTTGCATCAACGACTGTATCGATTACACCGTTGCTGTCCAGATCAATTAGTCCTGAATTCGACTCTCTTATATCAGTTAAACCATCATTGTCACTATCCAAATCAATTTTATCAGGTTGTCCGTCAGCATCGGTATCGACAGTGAAGTCCCCTTCAATAATGTCAGGAATACCATCATTATCATCGTCTAGATCGTCAGAGTTAGTGATACTGTCACCATCAATGTCTATGGATGA
>NZ_LWGG01000831.1:0-4696 GCF_001635365.1 Oleiphilus sp. HI0128
ATAACACGCATTAGTATTGAGTCAGCCGGCATTTCCATACTAAATACTAATACAGGCTTCTCTGCTTTAATTAAGGCGGCCTCAACCAGGTTCATTGCAAAGGCCGTTTTCCCCATCGAAGGTCGAGCCGCAACGATAACCAGGTCCGAAGGCTGAAGACCGGAGGTCATCTCATCCAGGTCTCTAAAACCCGTCGTGACACCGGTAATACCACCCGAGGCATTAAACAGCTCATCAATACGTTCTAGCGTCTTGGTTAGGATAGGGTTTACTGATTGAGGCCCTTCACTGTCTTTCCCACCACTATTCTCAGCGATCTGGAAAACCTTCCTTTCAGCCTCATCTAGAAGCTCTGAGGTTGTCCGCCCCTGGGGGTTAAAAGCACTGTCTGTAATTTCTCCCGAGGCACTTATTAATCGTCTAAGTACTGCTCGCTCATGAACGATTTCTGCATAGGCCCTAA
This sequence comes from Oleiphilus sp. HI0128, assembly GCF_001635365.1. Taxonomy (NCBI): domain Bacteria; kingdom Pseudomonadati; phylum Pseudomonadota; class Gammaproteobacteria; order Oceanospirillales; family Oleiphilaceae; genus Oleiphilus; species Oleiphilus sp. HI0128. The sequence continues at coordinate 464 of NZ_LWGG01000831.1, forward strand.
CGTTAGAAGCGCTTGGCGTGCGCTCGACGAGCTGCCCCAGATAAACCATACCGCCAGCATTTTCGAGCTCGCCCATTTGTTCAAGCTCTTCAGCAACCGTCACTACATCTAGAGCATTACCACCCGTCGCTAACTTAGCAATTACTCGATAAACCAAACGATGATCTTGACGATAGAAATCCTCTTCCAGGACTTTGTCACCGACTACATCCCACTTACTGTTGTCCAGCATCAAGCCACCCAGTATTGACTGTTCCGCTTCGATTGAGTGGGGAGGTATTTTTAGTTTCTGTGTATCCTGATCAAGTACTGACAAGACTCTCACCTCTGATAGATCATAAAAGTGCAATGCTTAGTTTTGTAGAGCATAAATGAATACGGCCCGAAATATAATATATATTCGGGCCGTATCAGAGAGTAATTTATATTTTCAAATCACTCTACCATGGCAACGTTTCTTACCATGTTTAGTCAAAGCTATCTGACTACTTATTTCAGAAGCTTATTCCGCAACAATGATCAATTTAATGATCGCTGTTACTTCACTGTGCAATTGAATCGCAACATCAAACTCACCAACGTTACGAATCGCACCTTCAGGAAGACGAACTTCTGATTTAGCAACTTCAACGCCAGCAGCCGTTACTGCATCCGCAACATCGCGAACACCAATTGAACCGAATAACTTACCTTCGTCACCCGCTTTGGAAACGATAGTTACTTCTTTCTCATTCAATTGCTCAGCACGCGCTTCAGCAGCAGCAAGCTTCTCAGCAGCAGCTTTTTCAAGCTCAGCACGACGTGCTTCAAACTCAGCAACATTTGCTTCATTTGCCGCTACAGCTTTACCGTATGGTAATAGGAAATTGCGACCGTAACCTGCCTTAACAGTTACCTTGTCACCCAAACCACCTAATTTTCCAACTTTCTCGAGTAGAATAACTTCCATCTCGTGATCCTCTATTTTCTAGATTTCTCAAATTAGTTTCATGTAACTAATCAGCGTTTCATGCTTTTACTATTCTGGCGCCTGCATTCTAGCTCTAAAGTCGACCAAACTATCTAGTAAGGCTAACAAAGCTATCAGCATCAATACAGTTGGAAACAGCAATATGGCCGAGAAATAAATGCCAATTAACCACTGCCCGCCAAGCTTTCGCTTCGCTATCACGGCATGCACCAAGGCAAAACCGCAAACCATAATCGGAACCACAGCGACTGCGATAACCAAGGCAGGACTCACGCCCAGCACAGGTAAGATCACAATCAACAAAACCAGGCCCATCACCATACGCGCAGTTAAGCGTATCTGGTGAAACTCCTCTCGCCAACCACCCGGGTTATACAAGCTTGCCTGCCAGGATCGCGCTAAAAACAGCGATATAACAGCCATCCCGAAAAAGGATGAAGCAAAGCTTGCTACCAGTAGCAATTTGAAACCTTCTTGTAAATTAGCATCGTATTCTTGCTGCGACTCTTCTGCGAGCTGCTTAAAGAACTCTTCAGCCAACCCCATTAGGGTTTCAATCAACTCTGGCATAAGATAAGGAGCAACAATGCCTGTAAGCAGGCTAATTACTCCTCCGGCAGCCAGAGTGGCTTGCCAGGAGACGGTTGATCTTAATATCGCTGCCATAAGCAGAACCGATATTAGAACCACCAGCGCTCCGGGATCTTGCATTCCAGACCACCATGCCAAAGCAGGAATAGTTGCCCAGATAAAAACATTAAGACCCTGACTCAAGCCCTTTCGCAAGGTAACCAACCCAACAATCGCCGCGCCGAACCAAAACATCATTGGTATCATTACGCTAACGCTTGCCAAAACTGCTGCTTGCCAAGGTCCTCGCATGGCTAACTTAGCTAAGTCATGCATCAGGATATTCTCAATTTATAGCTAATTAATTACTTTCAATAATCGTAAAACGATTAACAAACAATACCTGGTCTTATTCGTGGTGATTGTCTGTGTAAGGTAAAAGTGCCAAGTAACGAGCGCGCTTGATAGCAGTTGCTAGCTGACGCTGGTAACGAGCTTTTGTGCCAGTAATACGGCTTGGTACGATTTTACCAGTTTCTGTGACATAACCTTTCAAAGTGTCCAAATCTTTATAATCGATTTGTTTTACACCTTCAGACGTAAAGCGACAAAACTTACGACGACGAAAAAAGCGAGACATAGTCTTCTCCTAAAATTAAATTACTCTTCTGATGCCGCTTCGCTGTCACCAGCGCTTGCATCTTCAACTTTCTCTACAGATTCTTCAGAGCTTGACTCTTGTTCAGCTGGGCGCTTAGGCGCAGAGCGACGGTCATCTCTACCTTGAGAAGCTTTAATAGGAGATTCTTCAGTAATCGCTTCCTTCTGACGAATAACCAAATCACGAATGATGGCATCGTTAAAACGGAAGTTGTGCTCCAACTCACCCAAAGCATCGCCGCCACATTCGATATTCATCAAAATGTAGTGTGCCTTGTGGATTTTGTTGATTGGGTAAGCCAAGTGACGGCGACCCCAGTCTTCTAGACGGTGAACCTGGCCACCGCTATCTTTGATAACACCAGTATAACGTTCAATCATTCCTGGAACCTGTTCACTTTGATCAGGGTGCACCAAGAATACGATCTCGTAATGACGCATATTTTCTCCCTTCGGGTAATAGCCTTTTAATGTCGACCACATCGGCCGTTTAAAAAGCAAGGAGTTACAAGTACACGGTAAAGTCTATTCCTTCCATAAGAAAGGTATAAGCTCCCCGCAGATTTTAGAGCGCGATATTCTAGAGATAAAACCATCAAGGTGCAAGACCTTTGCAGTAAGTTCGAGACCTTATCGCCTAATGACTCACCATTAATACTTATTATTGAAGTAAACGCTTAGAACAGGAAGCCCGGACTCTGCATGAAAACCCGCACCTATCCACAAGTTTCCAATTGCCGCCAGTACACCATCAATATAAATCAAAGGATAAGTATCACGTCGCCAAGGAGGAATACCCGCTTCTTGAAAAAGGCTTTTAAGGCTACGCCCCGGCCCGTCAGGTCTAGTCCTGAGCGACTCCCCTCCAGCACGAGATTTTATCTGCAACTCAAAACCTGCCCCGGGCACGGCGAGCTGTATACGACCTGAATCAGCCTGCATGCTTACATCCCCACTTTCATAAGCACACGATATATTCTGAGCTGCAATTTCAACATTATAAACTTGACCACGCCGCTTAAATTGCCGAGTTTCGCTATAAGATTCACTGCCGCCCACAGGTTTACGCTGGCAATAAATTCCCCCTAGATAACGGCGCAATTCAAAACCTGACCATTGGACAATAGGATTAGCATCTGGCTTGGCTGAAATCAGCTCAGTAAAAACTCTTCCCAATATACGCTCTGAAGGCTGCGGGCAATCAAAGTTATCAATCCAAGCTCGTAACAAGATCTTCTGATCTCTCTCTCTATAAGATGATAAAACTGAGATATCGATGACTTTTTCACCCTGAGCGCGCTCAAGCAACAAGCCAGAATCAAATTGCTTTACACACCAATCATCAATAAAGCTTTGCGTTTCACTTGCTTTACACGCAACCTGCGCAAGAGCCTCGGTAGAATTTGGCCAACGCTGTTCAAGTAGAGGGAGAATTTCATTCCTCAGAAAGTTTCTATCAAAGACTGAATCACTATTGCTTTCATCCTCGACCCACTTCAGACCCAAACCTTCCGCTTCTAACTCTAAAGCCCTTCTCGAGACCTCAAGCAAAGGGCGATAAATAACAGTTCCACAAGACATAAGCCTGCTAGGCGGAATAGCCGATAAGCCCTTAACACCACTACCGCGCAATGCCCTAATCAACACCGTTTCAGCCTGATCGTTTTGATGATGACCCTGGAGCAACACATCACCATCATTTAGCAGCCTCTCGAAAACTTCGTAACGAGCCTTCCTGGCTGCGGCCTCTAGCCCTTCACCACTCGCAGTAACTGATACACGCTCTACATAGCAAGGAATAGATAGCTCCTGGCACACCTGCTGACAATGACGAGCCCAGTCGTCTGCGTTTTTACTAAGCCCATGATGAACATGTATTGCTGATAAAGCTAAGGAGGGGTTTAATAAACGAAAAGTATGCAAGAGCACGATAGAGTCCAAGCCACCACTCAAGGCAACAACATAGCGTTTGGACTCGGGCACTCTTTTTAATGCCTGCAAGATCACCGGGGAAACCTTCATCTCACTCACAG
>NZ_LWGG01000832.1:0-5944 GCF_001635365.1 Oleiphilus sp. HI0128
ATACTTGAATCATTGATTTCAATATTCGTAAGGAGTATACGCAATGAACTATAAATTCTTTACTATTTTATCTGTCCTTTTGCTCAGTGCGTGCACTACAACTAAAACTATTTCTCTTGCAGTAAATGAATTGCCGCCCACTGCTGCCGATGATGGCGGTATAGAGCTCCAAATGTGGAAATCTATCGGGGGTAAAAATGTAAGAGCTCTAACTAGAAATGCTCGATTTCCGCTCAGCTCTAGTTCAAGTGAACTTGTCCAGGAGCTAGACTTTATTGATTCAAAGGGCGATAAATATGGGCAACGGCTAAGAGGTTTGCTTATGGTCCCCGAAAGCGGTGCCTATACCTTCTGGCTAAGCGCAGACGAAAGCGCAGAAGTTTGGTTATCTGGCGATGATACTCCCGACAATAAGCGATTGATCGCTTTTGTTAATAAGCCTTCTGGATACAAAATTTGGGATCGTTATAAAACTCAGAAGTCGCCTACTATTAACTTAGACGCTGGAACACCATACTATTTCGAAGTATTGCATAAAGACCACCTAGGTGGAGACTACTTAAATGTCTCATGGTCAGGGCCAGGTTTTGAGCTGACCACGCTAACGAGTGAAAACTTAGCATACTATGACCACGAATCAGGTTTAGCTGAAAGTTACCAGGATGGTTATCATGTCGGTTACCACTCAGGTAACCTTCTATCCCCCTATGATAATCGCTATCTGCCAATAGACAGTGATAATGACGGTTTACCTAATTTCTATGAATTAGCGATTGGAACAGATCCTAATGATGATGCCGATGCTTTTTCTGATAGTGATGGCGACCTATTAAGCAATGTTGATGAGTATTTCATTCTAAGCAACCCACTAGATGAGGACACCGATAACGACGGTATTCCTGATGGGTATGAGGTATTGGTTGGTCTCAACGTTCTAGATTCATCGGACGCCGTAAATGACAATGATGGTGATGGCTCGTCTAATCTTGATGAATATTTGGCAGGGACACAAATAGACAACGCAAGCAGCGTACCGGAACTCCCGTCAACCCCTGATTCGGGTGGACAAGATATTTACGCTGTTGAGCTTAATTGGTCGGCACCAAACACTAGAGAGGATGGAAGCGCTTTGAGCCAGGGCGATATCAAGTCTTATAAAATTTATCGTGGGGCAAGTAGTGGCAATATGGTGTTGCTAATAACCGTAACAGACCCTGAAGCGACTTCGGTTGCTTTGGAATCTCTAAGCGCTGGTACTCATTACTTTGCGATCAGTACCGTGACTAAGGATAACTCTGAGAGCAAAAAGTCTTCGATTGTCGAAGTAAATATATAGAGAATTGTAATTGCCTTGTACCAATATAAGGTGGATTTGTTGCCGGGATTTTGCTACCAAGTTAAATAAATTCAAATAATTGTTACATTTATGTGACGGTCGATTTATAGTGCGCACAATATCAAACTCTAATGGTAAAGGTGTGCATGATATGGATTTAAAATCTGCTCAAAAAATCGATTCTGCTGTGAACGATAGTCGAAAAGAATTTTCTCGTCTGGGGCTGGCATTTTTATTCTTAGCCGGGATTCTAGCTTACGTCGCGACAAGCTTCCAGCTTGGACAAGGTTCTTTGGTTTTATCTATCGCCGCAGTAGTTGGCGGCTATATGGCAATGAATATAGGTGCCAATGATGTGGCCAATAACGTTGGCCCAGCGGTTGGCTCAAAAGCGCTCACACTAACCTGGGCGATAATAATAGCTGCAATCTTTGAGGCCGGTGGTGCCTTGTTAGCTGGCGGTGAAGTCGTCAGTACCATTAAGAAGGGTATTATCAACCCCGAAAATATTACTGATTCCACTACTTTTATCTGGTTAATGCTTTCAGCCTTATTTGCTGGTGCTGTTTGGTTGAATGCAGCTACTTACCTCGGTGCGCCCGTTTCAACAACTCATTCAATCGTTGGTGGCGTGCTTGGCGCAGGTATTGCTGCTGGCGGATTGGCCATTGCAAACTGGAATAAAATGGGGATGATTGCTGCGAGTTGGGTTATCTCACCTGTGCTAGGGGGCGTTATTGCAGCCTCGCTTCTCCTATTCATTAAAAAGAAGATTATTTATCAGGATGACATGCTTCAATCGGCAAGACGCTTTGTTCCTTGGTTGATCGCGTTGATGGCGTGGGCGTTTAGTACTTATTTAGCGCTTAAAGGTTTGAAAAAAATATGGAAAATTGACTTCCAAATGGCCGCCATGATTGGTCTTGCTGTCGCCGCATGTTTTTTTGTTGTAATAAAACCTTTAGTTTCAAAGTCATCCAAAAAGCAAGAGAATAATAAGGAAGGCGTCAACAATCTCTTCACTATACCTCTGATTTTTGCTGCGGCATTATTAAGTTTTGCGCATGGAGCAAATGATGTTGCAAATGCCGTAGGACCGCTTGCTGCTATCACCGATTCGATTACCAGCGATGGTATTTCTAAAAAAGCGGCTATTCCTCTATGGGTGATGATGATTGGTGCCATTGGTATAGCAATTGGTTTGCTATTGTATGGGCCTAAGCTAATTCGTACCGTGGGCACAGAAATTACAGAGCTTGATAAGTCTAGAGCTTTTTGTGTTGCAATGGCTGCAGCCATTACTGTTATTATTGCCTCTCAGCTTGGTCTGCCTGTTAGTTCAACCCATATTGCGGTTGGTGGGATCTTCGGTGTTGGCTTCCTTAGGGAGTATCTAAAAACTAGTTATGCAAGTCAATTGCATACCATGCTTAGTCACCATGAGGGTGAAGAAAAGCGCCGGCTATCCGAGTTTCTTGATGATTTTAAAAGCGCATCTGTCGAAGAGATGGAAAAAATGCTGCAGACTGCAAAACAAGAGAAAAAAGCGCTTGGCTTTAATAAGGTCGAGCGCAAGCGTTTAAAGAAAATATATAAAGAAAAGCTTGTAAAGCGGTCCGCATTCAAGAAAATTATTGCTGCGTGGCTTATCACCGTTCCTGCTTCTGCAGCCCTTGCTGCTACGGTGTTTACTCTGATTTCAGGCTTTAGCATTTAAGATTAAGGCCGCTTCGCTTGACTAGGTTTCTTTACTTGAACCTAGTTAAGCGCTAGCCTTCAAGTTATCACAGTAAAGGAGCTGATTATGCCTAAAGAAAAAGTTGCCCACCTGATTACCGATTTGCATGAACGATTTGGTGACGAGTTAGTTAGCCCTCAGCAGCAGTCTTTGCTAGAGCAAGTTAAGACACATGCTCATGAGATGGATGAGGCTGAGCCCGCCGACCCAAACTTTTTAGAGCTTGTTGAAACCCTTGTTGCCGAGGTTGAGGCCGAGCATCCGAGAGCGGCTGCGATACTTGAGCAGATGCTTGATACCTTAAAAAATATCGGGATTTAAGCGACAACAAAAAGCCGATGATAGCGCTAGCCTCATCGGCTTTTTTACGTCTAGATTTTAGTCTGCTACTCTTTCAATTCACGGTAAGTTCTGAAAATTTCTTTAATCGGGCGTTTCGCTTTAAATCCAAAGGTTTCATTGAAATGAGACCCATCAATAACGACCGGATACTTAAAATAATTAAGCAAATAACACGGAAACATTGTTAAGTTCAGAAAGCCTGTAATGGCACGAGGCAACACGGGCGGGATAGATGGAATGGGTATGGGTGTACACTCACAAAGTTCCAGCGCGTCTTGGTAGGCAACCCAGTCATTTGTCGAAACATTGTAGACACCGCGCTTTCGCTGCTTATGCGCTAGCGTAACGGCATCGGCCATATCATCTATATGTATGAACTGCATGATTGGAGAGAATCCCATCAGTACCGGTGCGTATTTACTTGAAAGTAAGTTGCTGATGGTATTTCGTACGCCAGGGCCGACAATGTTACAGGGCCTTAGAATCGTAATGTTCAAGTCAGGATAGCGCCATAGGTAGATATTAGCTAGGCTTTCAAGCTCGACGGAATCTACCAGGTCCATTGTTAGCTCAGCTGCTTTTAGCGGGGCAGTTTCATCAATCAGTGCCGGGTTATAGGGTGATGACCCATAAACGTGATAGGTTGATAGCACAATAACATTGCTGATCCCGTATTTATGACTTAAGTCCAAAAGCTTTTGTGTGCCAAGAACATTGGCATTATAACGTCTCATCCGTGTTTCTTCTGCAGAAGAAATACGTCCGAGGTGAATAACGCTATCAAAGTCATGATGCTTAAACAGGTCTTCAAAAACGCGTTTATTGAAATCGACTTTATAACTTGGAATGTCGTCGCTGTGATAGGTGATTTTACGGAAATCTACAGCAGCAATTTGGTATTCATCACGAAGTCGATTAATGACTTGCTGGGCTAAGGCGCCGGCAGCGCCTGTAACAAGAACGTTTTTCTTGTGCTCAGCTTTTTTCTTGCTGATTGTTTTGCTAGTGTTTGTACGAGAACTCATTCGAATATTGCCTCCCTTTCATTCAATCCTTTTGCAATCAAGCCATTGATGGCTGATTTAACCTTTTCAACTCTACGCGTCACTTGCTCTTCAGTAAGATCTTCGTCTTCGAAGTAAATAGGTTTCCCAAAGTTGAGGCGAACTTTCGCAGGGAAAATGAAAGGCAGGGCTATTGGAACATAAGGAACGTTTAAAAGCTTAGCTAAGGGCTTGATATTGGCGATAGCAGGGATGGTCTCCTCACAGCCAACGACGCCAACCGGAATAATCGGTGTGGTGTGCTTCATTGCCAAGTGCACAAAGCCATTTCCGAAACGTGCAAGCTGATAGCGATCTTTGTATAGCTTTCCTGAGCCTCGTATTCCCTCCGGGAAAACCACAATAGCCTCACCATTTTCAAGCATTTTTGCGCAATTTATAGGGTCGCCTAATACGGCACCAACCTGATTCAGAAAATTTCCAAGGAATGGAACTGTTGGAAAGAAGCGCTCAATCATTGCGCGAGGTAAACGAGGAGAATTTTCTCGGTTTGCTACTGCATAACCGATAAGTGTTCCATCAATAGGAAGCTGTCCACTATGGTTTGCGATAATTAGTACGGGCCCTGAATCGGGAGTATGCTCAATCCCGCTAGTCTCTACGCGAAAGTATTTGTTGTAAATGCCAGAGAATAAAGAAAAAACAATCTTATTGGTATCAGAGTTAAAACCCCATGGGTCATAGCCAAGGGTTCCAACTGGTTTTTCTATCTTATCGAGTTGGACGTTTAGTTCTTTTGATACTAGTTTATCTTTTAGAAAAGATTTTAAGCCCATTTCAAATCCTTTGACATATTATTGTGTTGCTGTTCTATCTTGACTCGACTTAGTTTTGTGACTGTGAGTCGACATGAACATTATGTCATATTATTACGCTGCGGGTCTTTTTAAATCAGGATTAAAGGGCAATAAAATATATAGGGATTGATTTATCACATACAAAAAAATTAAGCCTTTTCGCTTTAGAGAAAGTATCTTTCGCGCTTGGCACGATTCAATACTATAGTGATAGTAAGTCCTTTTATGAGATTCTTATGGATATAAGTGTATATGTTGGAGCGTTGGTTGCTCTATTTGTGATCATCGATCCGATTGGAATGGCTTTAATTTTCCATTCTTTGCTTGAAAGTGGTTCAGGTCGAAAGTTGATCGCTTTCAAGGCCTGTCTTATTTCCACGATGCTACTAGTATTGTTTGGCAATTTTGGTGAACTCCTTTTAAGTAAGCTTGCGATTAGTATTCATGCATTCAAGATATCCGGTGGCGTGCTTTTGTTTTATACGGCGTTTCGTATGGTTACCAGTAGTTTGTCTTTCGCTGGCAGCGGGAATGGCAGAGATATATCGGTTTTCCCATTGTCCATACCGCTACTTGCGGGGCCTGGCTCTTTAACAGTAAGTATTTTGTTGTTTTCTTCGACTAGTTCGGCTTTGGGCCAGCTTTCTGTGATGTTTGCCATTGTATC
>NZ_LWGG01000833.1:0-1662 GCF_001635365.1 Oleiphilus sp. HI0128
GCATGTTAATGAAGCATTGGAATTGCTAACGGGTTTAAAGACGGGAACGCTTAAAGACGGTATGTACGAGGATGGCAGCATCTTCGGCAAAGTGCACGAGAAGATGGCCAGCTTACGTGAGAAAGAAGAGAGTAAAGATAGCGAAGAAAAGGGTGCTCATGAGAAAAACGCTTAAGCGACTAAAGCGAACAGGTTTTACACTCCTTATAGTGACTTGTGCTAATGTCTTTGCGGATGACTTGCTCTCAGAAAAGCTAATGACCGACGACGTGGTGCTTGAGGGGGTATTTGCACAGGGCGGTTTGTTAAAAGGTAATGTTAAGCCTTCGTACGACGTAAAACTGAATGAACGCGAAATTCGGCTTACGCGAGAAGGGGATTTTATTATTGGCTTTGGTCGCGATGCTGCGCCGGAGCACAAATTAACATTCAGCGCTCCTAATGGTGAACGTCATTCTCTAATTATTGATGTGAAGCAAAGGACTTATCCGACTCAAAGTATTAAAGGTGTTCCTCAAAAAACCGTGACACCCAGTAAGGATAAACTAGCCCGTATAAAACGCGAAACGGCGCTGGTTAAAAATGCTCGTAAAACTGATTCCAGCTTGCTTTACTTTTTGGATGACTTTACGGCACCTATGAGGGCGCCTATTACTGGTGTCTACGGTAGTCAACGGATTTACAACGGTACACCAAAGCGCCCACATTATGGTGTTGATTATGCTGGGCCAGTTGGGGCGCCAGTTTATGCTCCTGCTAGCGGTAAAGTTACGCTGGTCCATGAAGACATGTTTTACTCCGGTGGCACTTTAATTGTTGACCATGGTTATGGACTATCTTCAACCTTTATTCATCTAAGTGAAGTTGTCGTAAAAGAAGGTGAAGATATTGTGGCAGGCCAGGAAATTGCCAAAGTAGGGGCTGGAGGTCGTTCTACAGGTCCGCACCTTGATTGGCGTGTTAATTGGTATGGTACGAGAATTGACCCTCAGCTGGTTCTTTTGATAGCTGGTGATAAGTAAACTTAAAGCGATGGCATTCTTGCTGCAAGATGGTCATCGCATTCCATTCCATTATTACATTTACTTACCTAGTAAACTCAAACCGCATATACGAAGTACATTTCCGTTAAGCGCATTAGCATCGGGGCGGCTGAAAAAGCTCACTCCCTCTGCGATATCTAGCGGCAAGCCACCCTGTGATAATGCATTCATACGTCGCCCTAGTTCACGAGTCAATAAAGGGATTCGCTGGGTCATATCAGTTTCTATAAAGCCAGGTGCAATGGCGTTAATAGTTAGCCCCTGAAGGCCCTGGTCGGCGGTGTGTTGGCTCATCGCTTCAACATAAGAGGCTATTCCGGCTTTAGAGCAGGCGTAATTACTTTGTCCGAAGTTACCTGCAATCCCGGAAATAGAAGATATACAGATGATGCGTGCATTGTTAGCAAGTAGCTTCTTTTCTATTAGCGCACGATTGATATCCAGCACCCTGGACAAGTTGATGTTTATCACTTGATCCCAAAAGTGCTCTGGCATGTTAGCAATAGTCTTGTCGCGAGTAATGCCAGCGTTATGAACAATGATATCTATTACGCCGAGTTGCGCACCAATAGTATTGCATATAGAGTCGACCGAGCTTTCTGCGCTTAAATCCAATGCA
>NZ_LWGG01000834.1:0-7407 GCF_001635365.1 Oleiphilus sp. HI0128
TGAAATTTATCTCGCCAGGAATACAAGGTGGATAGGTTTATGTTTTCCTGGGCTGAAAACGTTCTTAATGATAACCCACTTTCAAGCCACTTCTTAACAATGGCTTCTTTAAACTCTTTTGAATAATGCTTCACTCATATTCTCTTACCGCCTCCTATTCAATTATTAAAAATTAACAGAGGCGACAACTATCCTGACACAGGGGGGTAAAGGCGATATTCAAAGTGACTTGCTCAGTCAAGTTTTACTCTTGAACCCAACGTATATCTTCCGCCTGGTTAATTATCAGGTGGTTAATGCCGCAGAATATGGTGGCGTGCTACAACTGGCTGAAGGCACAGAGATGAGCATGGCAGGACTGCTATCTTCCCTGGTTTTATGGATCGCAGCACCACTTGCATTCGCCGCCTACTTATTGAAGAAACGAGAGGTATAAGGTGATGAATCATAAGCCCCCCACCAAAACGCTAAACAGTCGCCTTTAGTTCCGGTGCTGGTTTTGCTGATTCAAGGCGTATTAATTTTCGGGATTGTTTCGTGTAGTGAAAACGATCCTAAAGCTAAGCCAGAAATCAGCGCCGTACATATTGAAGACCAGGACGAATGCCACCTGTGTGGAATGCTTATCAACCAGTTTGCCGGCCCTAAAGGTGAGATGTTTGAGAAGAATAAATCGTCGGTACGTAAGTTTTGCTCAGTGAATGACTTGTTCGCCTATATGCTTCAACCTGAAAATATCCATAACACAGCTAAAGCATTTGTCCATGATATGACGAGCAGTCCTTGGGGTAATACTCGCGAAGCCGAGCTAATCGATGCCAAACAAGCCTGGTATGTAATTGGTCATAAGCTCCCCGGAGCAATGGGACCGGCCCTGGCTTCATTTAAAAACAAGAACAGTGCAGAAGCGTTTGCCAAATCACAGGGGGGCAAAGTTCTGGCATTTTCTGATATTTCGCTCGAAGTGCTAAATCAAGCTATGCATGCTCACTCAATGCATCAGACCGACAAGCTCAAACATGGGCATATGCAATAGGCCACTTTCATGAAGAGCGTGGTGCTAAACACTCAAGTGATGACATTTTATATAAGCAAGTCAATCGGACATCAAATTCGCTGCTAAAGCAGTCTGACTCTACCGAGGTAAGTTGATTAGGGCTCACTTATCCTCAGATTCGTTTTCCTTACTGTGCTTGCCACCTAAAACTTTCGCCCCTTTGTGTGCAAGCTTCCCTCCAGCCTTGAGCGAGAAGTATATGGTATTGAGTATATCTTTATGGCTATCTTCTATCGGCAAGGTTACATCTTTAATCAAAGGGACTTTCCTAAGTACGCTGTATGGTTCATCTGCTATCGCGCCGTGAACCTTCTCAACGGCGTCTACCGTATGATCATAGGCAAGCGCTAACAAATCCAAGCTACCTGATATGATTTCTTGATTCGACAAGCCTTGCGCGACTCTCTGCACCATTTGCTGCTTCTTAGTCGCTTCCCTCACCTCGTAGAACTTCAAGTCAATATGATCTGGATGCTCACGGAACCACTGGTTTATTTGCTGGTAAACCTTTTCTGAGTGAGCCAGAGGTACATGTGGAATACCATTGAAATGGGCCTGCTTACTGTCTTCTGGTGCAGATATGGGGTTAGCACTTGTATGTCTCACCAGGCTATCGCCAAAATACTTGTTGAGTAGACTATTCTTGTTCGCCGATAGCGAGCCGCTAATGAAGTGATGCTGAGCATGCGCGGTAAAACTTCCACAGCGCACACTCTGCTCGTAGGGGTCATCACTATCCGCGCCACGTTTTTCTTTATTCAGATGGAGTAAGCCGTCCTTCAGATCTTGTATACCCTGGCTTCGAACGTCTATCCAGTCTGCCCAGTGACTAATGTAATCACGCGGGATATAGCGAACAATAGAACTGGTTAGGTGACCAAACTTCTCCAAGGGCGAGCCTTCATGAGGCGTGCCAATGTAATAACAGTTTGACAACAAACTTAGCCAATCTGCTTCGGCATCTTGCGCGAGTTTCTGGGCACTTCGTATTAACAAGCCTCCCATACTAAAGCCCATTAGCACGATCTCTTCTACAGGTATGGGGTATGCCTCAATGAGCTCTGAAAGTAGCCGAGTTAATTTTTGCCCATTATCTTTAATCGATAAGCCTGTGTTGTAACGCAAGTAAAAAGGCGTAAAGCCAAACTCTTCTTGTAAGCGTCGACCATAGTTATCTTTTTCACTTAGCGCTTCGTCATCATCACTTGAACGACCATTACTCGAGCTCTCCCCTTCACTTTCCCCACCGAGTGAGTCTGGTTTTAAGTCCCATATTGTTTCTAGATTGGTCAGCCCGTGGATGAGGACGATAATTTTGTTAGATAAGGCTTTTTCTGCTTTGACGCTCCCGGAACCTTGAAGCACCTGTTGAGCAAGCGTGTCATCTAGCAATAGAGGTATGTTTTGCTGGTAAAAAGCCATATCGATGGCTAATGGGTTGTGCTCTTTTTCCAGATAATCACCAACGATGCCATTTAACACAGAGCGACTTAGGTTCGCCCAGTTTTTTAGGTCTACCGAAGCCATTAATTTGTTATCACTCGTTAGCTTATCCATGCGTATTCACTCGTTTAGGTGGGAAAAACCATTCTTCGGGAATGGAAAAATAAAAACTCGCGCCAAGACCGATACCCCTTCTGGCTTATCGGACGATGCAAGACTGGCCAGTTCATGGTGGATGACACTTAAAGCATCAGCTACCTATCAGGCTATAGCTCACGAGGGCTGAACATGATAATTGCCATGCCCAATAGCGCAACGCCTACGCCGGTAATATCCCAGCACGTGGGTTTAATACCTTCGACAACCCATAGCCAACATATTGCTACCAGGATATAAACACCGCCATAAGCAGCATAAACGCGGCCCGCAGCAGCAGGGTGCAAAGACAACAACCACGCAAACAAGCCTAGACTTAGAGCAGCAGGAATAAGCAACAAAGGGCTTTTATCCTGCTTTAAGTACAAATAAGGAAGGTAGCAACCAACAATTTCTGCAAGCGCAGTAACGATGAATAGCGCGATGGTTTTTAGCTCAAACATAAATTAGGCTTTATCTTGCTACCCTAGTGTATTACTTCCCTATCATACCCGCGATAGCTTTTGGTAAATCGGCAGGTAAGATTACCGACTTGCTGTTCTCAGATGTCGCCAGGCTTTCTATCGCTGAAACATACTTCTCACCAAGAAGGTAGGTCACTGCCATGTCTTTATCGGTCAAAGGGGCAGAGACCATTGAGATTGACTGCTGCCTCGCTTCTGCCAATAGCAATTCAGCTTTAGCATCTTGTTCTGCTGCTTCTTTTCGGCCCTGTGCTTCCAGTATTTGCGCTTGCTTCTGGCCCGTGGCTTCTAATATCTGGGCTTCTTTAGAACCTTCAGCTCTGGTCACCGTTGCACGCCTTGCCCGCTCTGCAGAGGCTTGCTCTTCCATTGCTTCTTGCATCGTCTTAGAAGGGTTAATGTCCTGAATTTCAACTGAACGAAGCGCTATACCCCATTCCGCAATTTCATTCGCAATCGTGCTAGTGAGGCTGGTTTTTATTTGCTCTCGAGAGCTCAATGCCGCATCCAGATTCATTTCACCGATAATTGAACGAAGCGTTGTTTGGACTTTGGTTTGTATCCCTATCGTGTAGTTATCAACACCGTACACTGCTTTCTGCGGGTCAGTAATGGAGATATAACCTACGGCACTGGCAATAATAATAGCATTGTCTTTTGTAATAACCTCTTGGCTAGGAATATCCAATACGATTTGCTTAGTTGTAAGCTTATAGGCCACCTGGTCAAAATAAGGAACGATAATATTCAATCCAGGCTTCAGTGTTTTTTGGTACTTTCCAAAGCGCTGTACAACCCACTGATAGCCCTGAGGTACGAGCCTTACACCTTGTGCAACCGTCACCAGTAATAAAATAAATATCGCTATTGCTATGTATAATCCTGCTTCCATAATCCCTTGCTCCTAAAAGATAATTTATTGTTTTTTCATCACTAGTCGATGTTCAGTGACACCGGTTACTTTAACCGCATCTCCTACATCTAGTTGATCATCAGACTCAAAGTCCCACTCATCATAGCCCTTAATGGGAGTAGAAAAGCGAACGCGCCCCGGCCTTTCCCCGGAAGGAGGCGTCAGCGTCACGCCTAGTTCACCCTGAATTTCATCAAGCGCTGGTAAAACTACCTTATCCCGCGAGGGTTTGAGTATTTTGAACCACATGCTGGTGAGTAAGGCAGATAAAATAGCCCAGGCGCTTATCTGAAAGGTAGTACTTAGATCCGGCTCGACAAGAAGTAACATGCCAACCAATACCCCGCCAATACCAAACCAAAGCGCGGTGAATGAAGGGATAACGAGCTCTAAAAGAACAAGAAAAATCCCAAAAACAATCCAATGCCAATACAATAAATCCATCAATAATTCCTATTTCTCATTCGACTGCGACAACTACTACGAGGCAAAGCTCTCGTTTAATTTTTTTTCAGCAAGCGCTTACTTATTATGTAACTTGAATAAGGGGTTGGTATTGGCTATAACGGCTGCCACATCACCTTTATCTGAATTATCAATTTTCGCCGCAGACAGTTCTGCTCTGCTTTCACAAACCGTGAAACCTTCAGCAAGTATGCAATCTCGCTCTTCAGCAACGTCTTCACTCGAAATTGAGTTGCTACCCTTAATTAGCCTCTTTGATATAGGCGTGTACTTTCCTTGTGCCAACTTTCGATGGTATTGAGGTTCAAACGAGAGTTGTTTTTGAGCTTTATTCTTCATCAGTATTCCGGTCTTAATATTTAGTTCTTCTATTTTAGCTTAGAAAGAGATCCAATCCGTAGCCACCACCACGCTATAGACATCTACCCCATAGTCTATCACTCCAAGGCTCAACACTACACAGTGCTTTGAAGCGGGATATCGGTAAATACAGTGATAAGAAATGTAAATCGACTGAGAAGTTTGGAGAGAGCCCGGAATTACCTGGTACGGATCAGAGTCAATCAAAGCCTACGCCCAGACACAGTGACCATCGGTGGGACATTAGAATGAGAGAAATAGCTCTGTTTTGAGCTACCTCTTTTAACTCGAAACAATCATTGCTCAACACCCAGTGTTTTGCGTTTAGAGTGGGATTAGCTGTTACTTTGGAATCCCTGCAGCCCATCATCAAGGGACTAATTTTATGCACGGAACAGAAGTCTGCTATCGTTTAGCCACTCACTTGCTAAAAAGCCAACGACTCTGGCCAGCTATATTTAGCGCTCGGTTTAGTCATACGCTAGTTCCTTTTAAATCTTAGTGCTAGCCTAGACCTTGCAGTTAGTTGTGCTCGATTGGACGCTTACATTTAAAGAAACCGAACACATTTTCTGATCACACTCCCATCATATTGTTTATATTAGCTGCACTACTTGCGCTCTTTTCTCTCAAATACATCATATCTAGTTTTATTAGGACCTCAACAAAGGAACATAGTTCTGCAAAGACGGTTTCAAACGTTGCATGGCTTTTCGTTGTCTTGATGGTTTGCTCGACAACCTCTTTTAAGCTTCGTTTTCCATCTATATGTTCAAACAATGCTTTGCTGTGTGGGTTTCTTTTTAAGGTAAACATTTGGTTCAGTTGTATTTGATTTCCTGGTGCAGAAAACGCCTTAAGCAAATTTTGCTTACGTTCATTTTGGCCGTAAATGGTGCTGATGGCAGGAACCAGATCTGTATTCTTTATGCTAGGAGTAGAAGTTTCCTTAAACGAAACAAAACAGCATTGTTTCATGATTTGACCAAACAACAACTCGCAGATAGATTGCTGTTTTCTAAGCGGAAGTTGTTTGATTGTGTTCAACAGCTCTGGGTCACGAATATAGGTTTCGGGATAAAAAATCATGTCACCAAGAGGGTGGTCAGGATTATATAGTTTATTTAACTTCAATCCTGCATTTTCAACATAGTCGTACATTTCGTTTACGGTATAGGCCCGGTCTTGAGAGTGTATTAGTAGATCGTATATGCCAATATCTGTACTTAAATCTTTCTTACAAGAAACTTTATTTGAGGAAAACCAATTGCCTTGTGGTAGCCCGTTTAGAGTTTTTTTTGTGTTATCAATACAGTCTTGAATGTTGGGCGTGTCGGTATTTATCTGACGCATTAATTCCTGCATCTGATAGATTCCTGTTCGTCCAATTGTTGCGTAAACCATAAGATACATCGCACCATCAGGATGAAGTACCTTAGTAAGCGCTTTTAAACCTTCATCTGGGTTTTTCAAGTGATGCAAAACGCCAGTACAGGAAATAAAATCAAACTCACCGTATTCTTGTTTGTTCAGATTTAACAAGGAATCATGAATCCAGGTAATATTTTTTAATTTCCTGACTTTAGCTCGTTCCTTGGCGATGTCCATTGATGCTTGAGACATATCCAAATAGACCACTTCTACTTCAGTTTCCCTAAGTTGTTCGGCTAAATAAATAACATCATCACCGGTCCCGCCACCGGCAACTAGGACTCGAAACGACTGAGTAAAATCACGCTTACCCTCAAAAGCGTAATAATTAAGACAATCTAAGGAGCAGGGTTTGGAGACATAAAGATCTGTTTTCTCATTAGCAGGATCTCTTGCAGGGTAGGGATAATTCTCGTATTGCTGCCTGACTTCTTCAAGATATGTCCCTTCTTTCATAATGCCCTCATTTTTTTGAATAACGATCAATATTATTAAAACAAAAAATTATCAAACATAATCTTAGGGGAATGCAGACCTATATGTCTGTTAACTAAGTAGAATTTTCAGATTATGCATTAAACAAGGGAGTCTAGACTCTATGATGTACATTTTCACCCTATAATGGTAAAAGCTGCGACAGATGCTAAAAAACAGGAATTAAAAAAGAAAAATTGGTCGGGATGGCGGGATTCGAACCCACGACCACATGTCCCCCAGACATGTGCGCTACCAGGCTGCGCTACATCCCGAACGGTGTGAAACAAGAATNTGTTCACCAGGTTGATACTAGGTATCAGCTTACATGGGGGTAATCGACGGGTTTTAGGCCTGTCGACTTAAGTCGCGGGTATAATACCTTATGACGCTTTAGAAATAAATAAAAAACGCCGATAGTATCGGCGTTTTTTAAGATTACCTTATTACTTGAAAGCTTAGCTGTTTAGTACGTCTAAAACTTCTTCAAGCTCAGTGATCATTTGCTTGATCAATTCAGAGTTTTGCCCTGCAGGGCCCTCATCACCTTCATTGTGCAGTTTTTGCTTGGCACCACCGATGGTATAGCCTTGATCGTACAATAAACTACGAATTTGACGAATAGTCATGACGTCCTGGCGCTG
>NZ_LWGG01000835.1:0-10899 GCF_001635365.1 Oleiphilus sp. HI0128
AAGGCCAGATAGAGCTATCGGCTCCGATTTCAACATCACCAATAACAATGGCTGTTGGGTCGACGAAAACTGATGAGTCTAGTTTGGGGGAAAAGTCGAGATAGTTTCTCACGCAGCTCATAGGCTGATCCTCTTGTGATACATCTGGCGGTGTTATTGACGTCGTTGCGACCTAAGTGTTTTTTCGGTTCAACTTGAGGGCAGAGAATACCGAAAATTAGTGATCTTCACCAGTATCTAGCGCTATGCGAGCAAGTTGCTATAGTGAGACTAAGGGCTTTAAAAAATCATCAATGCCCCCATAAAGAATAAATTGTTCCAAGCTGCTTAGCTCGCTTGCCTTAAAAATATACCAAATAGATAGAGTTAAAATTAATGAACCCATTGTTAGCTGATTCGCCACTGCCACTGTTTGAGCAGATTACATTAGAGCACTTTGAGCCCGCATTAGATAAGGTGCTTGCAGACAACAGAGCTTTAGTCGAAAAGCTTGTAACTGATAAACAATATTCTTGGCAAGATTTTGCGTATCCTTTAGAAAGTGCTGACGATCGCTTGAATAATGTTTGGTCGGTTATTTCCCATTATAACTCAGTGCTAAATTCCGATGAGTTGAGAGAAATCTACAAGCGCCTTATCGCTAAATTGACAGAATACGGTACAGAAATGGGGCAGAATAAGGACTTGTTTTTAGCTTATCAGGCCTTGGCTGATAGCGATGAATACGCTGGGCTGAGCCAAGCTCAAAAGCAGTCAATCAAACATACTCTTCGTGGCTTCAAGTTGTCGGGAGTGGCGTTGGAAGATGATGAAAAAGAAGCCTACTCGGCATTGAAGAAGGAGATGTCAGAGCTGACCAACAGCTTTTCGGAAAATGTCTTGGATGCGACACAGTCTTGGACGCTCTATTTTGAAGACGTTGATTCACTTGCAGGTCTGCCAGAAAGTGCACTACAACTGCTCGAAAGCCAGGCAAAAGCCAAGGGACATGAAAAGGGTTATCTGATTACCCTGGATATTCCTAGTTATTTGCCGGTTATGACTTACTGCGATGATGCCAATATCCGTGAGCAGCTATATCAGGCTTATTTGACTCGCGCTTCCGACCAAGGACCTGATGCGGGTAAGTGGGATAATAGTAATAATATCCAACGCATACTCAGTTGCCGTCAGGCGCTTGCTAAGTTGCTGTCGTTTGACAATCATGCCGAGCGCTCCTTAGCGACTAAAATGGCAGACACGCCAGATGAAGTGATTGAGTTTTTAGAGCAGCTTGCAGGCAAGGCTATTGATTACGCAAAAAATGAAGTAGAAGAGCTTAAAGCCTATATGAAAGAAGAGTTCGGTGTGGCTGAACTGAATCCCTGGGATGTGGGCTATTATTCCGAAAAGCTTCGACAGGCTCGTTTTGATATTTCGCAAGAAGCGTTAAAGCCATACTTCCCAGCACCAGTGGTTCTGCAAGGCATGTTTGATGTGGTTCAGAAACTGTTTGGCATTGAAGTCAAAGAGCGCCCTGAGGTGAAAACCTTCCACCAAGATGCTCGCTATTACAGCATTTATAGCGAGGGTGAAGAAGTAGCTGGTTTCTATCTGGATATCTATGCCCGAAAAGACAAACGTGGTGGCGCCTGGATGGCAGACTGTCGTGCACGCAGACGTTTGGCCGATGGCTCTGTGCAAATGCCGGTAGCTTTCTTGGCGTGTAACTTTACACCGCCTGTTGCGGATGAGAGCGGTAATCTGGCAGATAGCTTGTTAACTCACAATGAAGTGACGACACTGTTCCATGAGTTCGGACATGGTTTGCACCATATGTTAACCAAAGTCGATGTTGCTGGGGTATCAGGTATTTCTGGGGTGCCTTGGGATGTGGTTGAACTGCCAAGTCAGTTTTTGGAAAACTGGTGCTGGCAGGAAGAATCGATAGCTATGATCAGTCGTCACTACCAAACAGGAGAAGCGCTGCCGAAGGATATGTTGGATAAGATGCTAGCAGCGAAACACTTTCAAAGTGGCATGATGATGATGCGCCAGCTTGAGTTTGCCTTGTTTGACTTCCTCTTGCATAGAGATTACTCAGAAGCAGATAACACCGATGTGCAAGCAGTGCTGGAGTCTGTTCGAGAGCGAGTTGCGGTAATTGATTCGCCAGAATATACGCGTTTTAGCCACTCCTTTAGCCATATATTTGCTGGTGGCTATTCGGCGGGTTATTACAGTTATAAGTGGGCAGAAGTCTTAGCAGCAGATGCGTTTTCCCGCTTTGAGGAAGAAGGTGTCTTTAACGTGCAAACGGGTAAAGACTATAAAGAAAAAGTGCTCGAAGTAGGTGGTTCAATTGAAGCGATTGATATGTTTACCAGCTTCCGCGGTCGTAAGCCAAGTGTTGAGCCATTGCTTAAGCAGGCGGGAATCAAGGTATGACGCAGAAGATAACCAAGCGCTTTATCGCAGGTGCCGTATGCCCTCGTTGCGGTGAGATGGACAAGTTAGTGACGTATTCATCTGATGAAGGCACCTTTAAAGAGTGTGTCGCCTGCGACTTTACTGAGAAGCAAATAGCACAAGTTGAAATGTCAGAGCTTGATACGCGGGTTAATCATATCCCCTCAGGCCCTGATGACGAGCAGGCTCAGATAGTCCAGATTGTTGAGCTTAAGCCGAAGTAATTGTTCGCTTGAGCTAGGCCACTAAACTTCAGATTGTCCCTCTAATATAGCGATTATATTGGATAAGGCTTCCCTCATATCAGCCATAGTTTGTGTGCGTTTGATAATGGTAGGAAGCTGATCTTCCAAATTAGTTAATTTCGGAGGGATACGTCGAATGCCTTCGGTAATAAATTCATAGGGATAATGGTGGTCTTGTATGCTGAGCTTATTAAGCTCGGCAATTTCCTGGGAAAACTGGCTAATAATGTCATAGATAATGTCTTTGTGTTCGAGTGAGGACGCCTCCCAGTAAGCCGCATCCAATAGCTCGTGAAACGCGAGAAACTCATTCATAACATTTGAAATGGCAGGTTTAGGCATGACCTTTGGCTCCTGAGAACATCAGTTTTGACATATTTGTATATAAGAAAGCCTAGCAGAAGAGGCTGTAAAGGTAAGGCAGGCAGTAATAAATTTGTCGGTCACTGTTTCATAAGTGCCCAGTTTTCTCGACCAATGATACTCTCGCTTACATAGTGAAAAGCTATGCGAGCACTTCTGTTCATTGAAACAAACGATTACGCAAGCTTACCCGATAATGTTAAGTCCTTCATATTGCTTAAACCTTAGCTGCCTATACTGATAGTTCTTTCGGGAATATAGAGACTCTGACTATGAGAACATTACGTTTGACCACGCTTGATAATCAGCGTCAGCGTTTAGAGCGGGAAATAATAGAAACGAAGAAAAAGATTGTAGCAGCTAATGAGGGCGCGTTTCCTGACCTGGGTTTAGTTAAGCAATTGAGAGATTCTATTGAGCGAAATATGCAACTTATTTCAATGATTGATCAGCATCGACCCGCAAGAATCTCTAAGCTGAAAGCGAAGGTGATTTAGGGTAAGTGTAAAACTTACCCTGATTCACAAAAACAATTACTGTCGCTCAGGAATAGCCGTTCCCTGAAAGATAAACAGCGGTGTGGGCGATGTGTAAATGACGTTGTCATCCTCGTCTAAGAGTGGCTCTCCATCTTCATCTGTCTGGGCAATATACTCATAGCCAGGGTCTTCATAACTGTTAGCGGGGACAGCGACGTTATTTTCCTGATCTTCTTCACTTTGCAGCTCAAAAAGGTCTTTCGAAACATTGTAACTTTCACAGCTCGTTGGATTGTAGATGAGTTGCTCGCGTGTCGGGTTGGGGTTGTCGTCGCCCTGAGGTATTTCTGTTTCTCTATCATCTTCTAAAGCTTTGTAGATGGCAGTACTGAACTTCGATACATAGACGCGAATTTCTGCATTAGGGTAGTCTACCTCTACTTTTAAGCGCTGCAAGTCTGTCAGCGCATCATTACTGCCATCGCCAATTGTGAATGAGTTGGAGATGACAGTATTTCGCTCGTCGGCTTCATCGTGCTCTGTTAGTGAGTCACCATCATCGTCAATAAGGTCGAAGCAAGCAGGGTGCTCGATTTCTTTGGTAATCGAGCCGTCAGGGCATGTGACGACATTTTCTTCATCATCATCGAGGCATGTTTGATTTAATAGGGCGTACCCCAGAGTGCCATATTTTGACTCCAGGTAGTCTTCGTCGACAGTAAGAATTTGGGGTGGTTCTTGATGGATTACCTTGATCTGCCTTACTTTCGCTTCACTGAATCCGGACTCTTTGAAATTTTCAGGCGCGATCCGGTCTAGAGCGGCAAATTGAATTTCATCATCTGTTTCCACAGTCGGATCTTGGTCGAAAGCTATTAGAACGGTTTGATCAACCTTATTATCTATTTCGACAAAGGCTGAAGGGATGTAAGTCAGGTCCAATGAGGCGCTAAACTGATCTAGAATATTGAATGAGTCATCTTCACGGAGAAACTCTATCTGATCATTGCTGTAGGTGCAGTGTCCGTCATCGCTGCTGATTGCGGAGGACATTTGCTCCTTAGCTTCGACGAATGTTTGAACAAGTTTTTCGCTGTCGATGGCAGCAATAAGGTTTTCCATAAAATCTAGGGGGTTGTTTGCTGATTCTACGGTTCCCTCGTCATCTAGTGTGTAGTTCATATCTGCGCTGATCTGTTGCAATATAAAGTCGCGGACGGCTTCCTCGTCAGCTGAAAGGTCAGATAAAATTGGGTTACCACTAGCGTCAATAGATTTAGATTGCAGGCCTTTAAAGCTATTAATGAAGTCCTCAAGGTAAAGTTTGTATTCGCTATTTTCTTCATTTGCGAGTACTTCGTAGCTTTGGTTTTGAACTATCTGCCTTGTTGGCAGATGGGCTTGGCATAGCTGCTCGGTTGTTTGGAAGGTCGGTGTACAGGCCGCGAGTACTGATAGTGCAGAAAGGCCTGCGAGCGTATTTCTTAATAATTTCATTTAAGCTGGGCTCCTAATTTCTGCCAGGTTTTATGAAGTATGTAAGCATCATTTGCAGCGCGGTGCCGAACAAGCTGTAGCTCATCTATAACGCCAGCTCTGATGTCCTGCCATCTATCGATTTGCTCTTCATCGAGAATTGATGAGAGGGAGTCTAGATGGAAGTTGGGTTTGCATTTTGCCGCTTTAAATAGGCGATGAAGCCAAAAACTATCGAAGGCCCAGGCATCGCAATATACATCCCCACTAAGTAGATCATTAAGTTCGCGAACAACCTGGCTAATCTCAGCGCCTTCTTGTTGAAGTTGGTCTTTACTGATTCCATGTATTCGCGCGGCTTTTTCTGACCAGTCTTTCCATAATACGTGCGGTTTGATCAGCCAGCTTCTGGTGCTGCCATCAGCCAGGCAAACACCTACTTCAATAGGGTAGCTGGATAGGAGGTCTAGGCTGGAAGCTTCGAAGTCAATAAAAACAGGGTTGTTGTCGCTAGGCATCTAAGGGTATTCGCGTGAGTAGGTAGTGGGTCGGCTGGTGAAATTGGACGCCGATATAATCCGGCCATATTAATCGTTAAGCAAAGGCTCTGCAATTACTGTACGAGTTTGGTGTGATCTTGACCATAAAAAATTGATTACCACTCGGTTAGTTTCTGTAGAAGTGGGAGTATTTTTATTGATTTGTGTCAATAAATTGGCGCAATTTATGTGTTGGGCCTTGAAAATGTCCAGGCGAGCCTTATCTATGTCATAACGAAGTTTACTGAACTTAGATACTATTGATTCCTTCGGGGGGATAACTTATGAGAATTGATCGTTTGACGAGCCGTTTGCAGGTTGCGATATCAGATGCGCAATCTATAGCCTTGGGAAAGGATCATCAGTTTATAGAGCCGGTGCATTTGATCCAGGTTCTAATTGACCAAAATGGCAGCGTATCCGCCTTATTGAGACAGCTTTCTGTAGATGTAAAACAATTTAGAACTGAGCTTGGTCGTCTGGTTGATGAATTACCGACCGTCGAAGGTGCAGACGGTGATGTGCATATGTCCAACGACCTGGGGCGAATGCTGAACATTGCTGATAAGTTAGCGCAGAAAAAAGGCGATCAGTTTATTTCAAGTGAGATGGTCTTACTTGCTGCGACTGGTGATAAAGGTGCTTTAGGCGCTTTGATGAAATCTTATAAGGTAGAAAAAGCTGCTTTAGAAGAAGCGATTGACCAGGTGAGAGGAGGTGATGGCGTGAATGATCAAGGGGCTGAGGAAAATAGAGAGGCATTAGATAAATTTACGGTTGATTTGACGGCTAGAGCCGTAGAAGGAAAACTGGACCCGGTTATTGGTCGTGATGATGAGATTCGTCGCACGGTGCAGGTTCTTCAACGTCGACGTAAGAATAACCCCGTTTTGATAGGTGAGCCGGGTGTCGGTAAAACAGCTATTGTCGAAGGTTTAGCTCAACGAATTGTAAACGGTGAAGTACCTGACGGCTTAAAAGATAAGAGAGTCTTGTCCTTGGATATGGGGGCATTGATTGCCGGGGCTAAGTTTCGAGGTGAATTTGAGGAGCGCTTGAAAGGTGTGCTTAATGAGCTGAGTAAGCAAGAAGGGCAGATAATCCTCTTTATCGATGAAATTCATACCATGGTTGGTGCTGGTAAGGCAGAGGGCTCAATGGATGCGGGGAATATGTTGAAGCCTGCACTTTCTCGAGGTGAGCTGCATTGTGTTGGCGCTACTACGCTTGATGAATATCGTGAATATATAGAGAAAGATGCTGCCTTGGAAAGGCGTTTCCAGAAAGTTCTAGTAGAGGAGCCGGTTGTTGAAGATACCATTGCTATTCTGCGCGGTTTGAAAGAGCGTTACGAAGTCCATCATGGGGTAGAAATTACCAATAGTGCAATTATCGCTGCAGCCAAGCTTTCTCATCGCTATATAGCTGATCGCCAATTACCGGATAAGGCGATAGATTTGGTTGACGAGGCAGCAAGCCAAATTCGAATGGAGATGGACTCAAAGCCAGAAGCTTTAGATCGCTTGGAGCGCCGTTTGATTCAAATGAAAATCGAGCGGGAGGCGCTTAAGAAGGAGCAGGATTCTTCATCTAAAAAGAGCCTTGTAGAGCTGAATGAGCAAATTTCTGAACTTGAAAAGGAATTTTCAGATCTGGAAGAAGTCTGGTTGGCAGAAAAGGCAGCTCTGCATGGTTCCCAGAAAGTTAAGAGTCAGTTAGAGCAGGCTAGGGTCGAATTGGAGAGTGCTCGTCGAGAGGGTGACTTGGCATTGATGTCGGAATTGCAGTACGGGAAGATTCCCGAATTGGAGCGCCAGTTGGATATGGCGAGCCAGGCTGAAATGATGGGTATGACCTTATTACGTAATCGAGTGACCGAAGAAGAGATAGCAGAAACAGTATCGAAGTGGACGGGTATTCCGGTCTCAAAAATGCTGGAGGGCGAAAAGGATAAGTTGTTGAGAATGGAAGGTTCTCTGCATGAGCGGGTAATTGGTCAATCTGAAGCAGTGCAAGCGGTATCCGATGCAGTACGTCGTTCTCGTGCGGGTTTGGCTGACCCTAATCGTCCAAATGGCTCCTTTCTATTTTTGGGGCCAACAGGTGTCGGTAAAACCGAACTTTGTAAAGCCTTGGCGAGTTTCCTCTTCGATACTGAAGATGCGATGGTTCGTATCGATATGTCCGAATTTATGGAAAAGCATTCGGTGGCTCGCCTAATTGGCGCTCCTCCTGGATATGTAGGCTATGAAGAAGGTGGCTATTTGACAGAGTCTGTCCGCAGGAGACCCTATTCGGTATTGCTATTGGATGAGGTGGAGAAGGCACACCCGGATGTGTTCAATATCTTGCTTCAGGTATTGGAAGATGGTCGTTTAACTGATGGTCAAGGTCGTACTGTCGATTTCAGGAATACGGTTATTATCATGACGTCTAATTTGGGTTCTGATGTTATCCAGGCTATGGGAATGGAAGGCGCGGGTTATGATCAGATAAAGAATGCTGTCATGGATTCTGTATCGGCTCATTTTAGGCCGGAGTTTATCAACCGTATTGATGAAGTGGTGGTCTTCCATGCTTTGGGAGCCCAGCAAATTCAGGGTATAGCGCAGATTCAATTGAAAGGCTTAAGTAAGCGTTTGTTAGAGCAGGATATTACCTTGGAGTTTGAGGCGGATGCTATGGCTAAGTTGGCCGAAGCCGGGTTTGATCCGGTTTATGGGGCAAGGCCTCTAAAGCGAGCTATACAGCGTTGGGTTGAGAATCCATTGGCTCAGAATTTGTTGGCAGGTGATTATGTGTCGGGTGACACTATAGTAGCGAGAGCTGAAGCAGATGAAATAGTGTTTGAAAAAAGGTAGTAAGGCACCGAGCTTTTGGTATGGTCTAAAGGCTCGGTGTCCTCCGTATTGTATTATTGGCAGTAGTCTTCAATTTGTTTTTGGAAGTTTGCCTTCTTTTCGTTGATCTCTTCAGGGCTTAGGAAGCGGGTGACGCCTTCTTCAACAACTGTTATGCGGCTAGTTTCAGCAATAACTCTAAGGTTTTCTCTGATTGCTTTACATTTTTCTTCAATCTCAATTTTTCTAGCTTCTTCTTGAGCGATCCCTTGTCGAACTTGCATTTCTTTGGCTGTTTTTTCATCGATAGCTTTTGCTTGGTTTTGTGCGCTGGTGCGCTGTGATGCAGTGCTAGTTTTAATTTGAATACTGGTCGACTCGGTATGGTTTGGTTTCTTGTCCGTATAGTGAGTGTTGCCGTTACTATCGACCCATTTATAGACTTCAGCCGAAGTTGCTATGGTTGTAGCACAGCTAATTAAAAGAAAAGCGCAAAGCTTTAAAGTGGTTGTGAATAATGCGCTGTTCAGTGTGAGCGTCATGGTTTCGATTTCCTGTCAGATCATAGAATTTTGGTCAATTGACATTCTAACTATAAACCATAGACGGTTTTTTGGACGAGAAAAGCCGAAAAAATACAAAACTGGGTCAAAAAAATGCAAATTATATTGACTCTAATGATTTAAGTGTCAGAATTACGGGTTGCTTTTTCTAGGGTTTTACAAGTGTCGTTTTTCAACGTTAATCGTTTGACGGTAATAGTATCCCCCAGCGTATTTGAGCTTCTTACTTTGCTTGATAGAAAATGTAAGAGGCAGTGGTAAAACAGGAGTCTAGCATGACATAAAAGTGCTGGACTTTATGGCGAAACTCTACGCCAAATTTACCATCAAAGTAACGCTAGATTGCATCCAGTGCACTTCCAAAAGAAGTGAGAGTTAACTCGGATTAAGCTTCCATAAACTATTTAACAGAAGGTAATTATCGTGGAGCTATTATCTGGCGCCGATATGATTGCTCGTTTTTTACAAGACGAGGGTGTCGAGTACATATACGGTTATCCTGGTGGTGCAGCGCTGCATATTTATGATGCGCTTTTCAGACAGGATAAAGTTGAACATATTTTGGTTCGTCATGAGCAGGCAGCTGTTCATATGGCGGATGGTTACGCGCGAGCGTCTGGTAAGGCGGGTGTCGTGCTCGTTACGTCTGGACCTGGTGCGACGAATACAATTACAGGTATTGCTACAGCCTTTATGGATTCTATTCCAATGGTTGTGCTTTGCGGGCAGGTGCCTTCAACCTTAATTGGTGAAGATGCTTTTCAGGAAACCGATATGATGGGCGTATCTCGTCCTGTTGTTAAGCATAATATGGCTGTAAGGCATGCCTCAGAAATACCAGAGGTCTTGAAAAAGGCTTTCTATATTGCGCAGTCGGGTCGTCCGGGGCCGGTTGTTGTGGATATTCCTAAGGATATGACGGCGCCAAATGAACGTTTTGAATACGTTTACCCCAAAAAGGTGAAGTTGCGTTCTTATACGCCGCCGGTAAGAGGGCATTCTGGTCAGATTAAGAAAGCGGTCGATATGTTATTGGCAGCTAAGCGTCCGGTAATCTATGCGGGTGGTGGTGTTATTCTGGGGCAAGCATCCAAGCAGTTGGTAGAGTTGGTTGAGCGCTTGAATTATCCAGTAACCACAACGCTAATGGGTTTGGGTGCATATCCTGGTACTGGTGAGCATTCTCTGGGAATGCTGGGGATGCATGGTACCTACGAAGCCAATGAGGCAATGCATAATTCCGACTTGGTTTTAGCGGTTGGTGCTCGATTTGATGATCGAGTGACGAATGGCACTGACAAGTTTTGCCCGGGGGCAAGAATTGTTCATATCGATATTGATCCGGCAAATATTGCAAAAACAGTTAAGGTTGATGTGCCAATCGTTGGGCCGGTGGGATCAGTGCTTAATGATATGTTGGCGATTCTGGAGGATGCAGAGGAAACGCCAGATCAAGAGGCTTTGGCTTCTTGGTGGAAGAGTATAGATGGCTGGCGTGCTCGTCACGGTGGTCGCTACGACCCTTCGACCGAGGAAAGCATTAAACCGCAACAAGCGATCGAGGCGATGTATAGAGCGACGAAAGGTGATGCTTACGTTTGTTCTGACGTCGGGCAGCACCAGATGTTTGCAGCTCAGTACTATAAATTTGATAAGCCAAATCGTTGGATTAACTCTGGTGGTTTAGGGACGATGGGTTTTGGTTTGCCAGCGGCAATGGGGATAAAGCTTCATTATCCTAATGAGGAGGTTGTCTGCGTAACGGGTGAAGGCAGTATTCAGATGAATATTCAGGAACTGTCGACCTGTAAGCAATATGACTTGCCGGTGAAGGTTTTAATACTGAACAATCAGGCTTTAGGGATGGTTAAGCAGTGGCAGGATATGAATTATGAATCGCGCCACTCTCATTCGTATATGGAGTCCTTGCCAGATTTTACTAAGTT
>NZ_LWGG01000836.1:0-622 GCF_001635365.1 Oleiphilus sp. HI0128
GTTGTAAAGCAGTTGTTGACTAATTTCAATTCGCTTACAAGTGGTCCACAGGTGAGCGGCCCGTCTGGTGACTCGATAGATTCATTGGATCTTATTGATAAGGATGAACTTGAGGTTAATGTCGCAGTTGATGCGATGGTGTCGCGGCTTAATCAAGGTATTGGCACGGTGCTCGAGGAGCTTAGTGCTCGGATTTCCTTTATACTTGATGAGAGTGAAGTATTTTCTAAAGACTTTCCCGCGTCCCCGCATAAGCTATGTGATGCCTTTGCAAAAGCATGTGACTGTCTCGATTTTGGCATCCGAGCAAAGCTTATCGTGCTTAAACTATTTGAACGCTATGTACTGTCGAAAATGGCGGCAGTATATAAAGATTGCAATCAGCAGTTAAGGCAGTCAGGTGTACTTCCCGCATTAACGATCGGTATTGGCAAAACAGCGCGTACAAATAGCAGCAAGGCTGTTGAAATGCTCAATAATGTGTCAAAGACGGATACGATTAAATCAAATGGTCAGCTCGAGAATGCTACGCCTGATATCAATGGCTTTGATTCTTCAAGTGTTCCAACGCTCGGTGAAAATCAGTACCTTTCTCAGGGTACAGCTTTCGGTGAGTTGCGCT
>NZ_LWGG01000837.1:0-4142 GCF_001635365.1 Oleiphilus sp. HI0128
AGCGCCCAGCTTTCATCCACCGGTTCTGGCTTCACTGATACCTGGCTCTCACCCGATCTATTGTTACTACTGATGTCTTGTTTCTTCATAATACGTCATCTATACAGTAAACCCTGCGTTGCGGAAAGGCTTTACGAAGCTGACCTGACACGTAAGCACATGAAAAATATATTAAATTTAAGAATGAAGATTATACACTTTTCATTCCATGACAAACATTTTGAATACTGGAAACCGTGAACTTATTGCAATTTTTTACACTCTAGAAAAGCAATACCTCACACTTCTCAAAAATATATAAGGGTTTTATGTATTCGATAGCGCAGTCTCTATAGAATAAAGAGTTGTTTTCTAACACTACGTGCGTCTGTATGATGCAAACGAGAACCGACTGTCTTCAGAATGATAGAGCCCAGTGCTTATCTATAGTTACAAGGAAGAAACTCATGAGCGCACTTATCCACTTGGCAGAAGTCTTTGTTTTTTTGCTTTTCATCATCACCTTCGTAAGAATTCGCTCACTCTATCGTGATTACCCTCCTCTCAACCATACTAAAAAAATGACACAAACTGACGAGCGTAAACCTTTAGTAGGAAATGCTTCAGCCAGTGTGAAATATGAGGACAAAATGGCTATCCTCAAAGAAGCACAAGTTTTTGCAGGTATGCAGCTTCTACCCCTAAAAAAGCGCTATGGAGATATACATGGCGAAAAGTATGCTTGGTTGAGAAAAGCCTGCGCTTTCTACCTTATAGGGGCAACCCGCGCTATAACGAACACAGGCCAATGTGGCCCAGGCACATACGAAGAAATTACTGGACTGGTAATCAAGTCTTGCTTGAAGACCCCTAACAACGACGTACTCGCTTATCTAAAGAGCGCTTCAAATGACGAGTGGGATAAAGAGCAAAAGGTCTTAGCATTAACTGGAGAGCAAGCAGCAGCTAACTGGGTATCAGGCAAGGCTATCCCTCACCACACTACCCTGGACGAACACTTAAGTCGAAACGGAATTATTGCTTAAATTCCAGTGACTGATAGTGAGATAATTTTCTCGTGCCCCTCACCTACCTGAATCTCTTTGCTGCGGAGGCAAACTTTCTCAACTCGCTCGACGCTCATCTCGACTTGCTTAGCAATACTGTCACTCTGCATGTCTACCGAGGCATCTTTTAGACAGCGAGTAATAACACCTTCGTCCATTTTGAATTTCATCCATAAATACAGCCAGACATGCGCCCAGAGAGAGATAATTATCACCAGTGCCAAAACAATATTCTGTGTCATTTATTGATGCTCTCCAATCGCTTCACTTAAGGACTTCAAATGCGCATGCCGCTGTGACTTATCAAGTTCAGACAAGCGCTCAACCTCCTGATAAAAAGCATCCCAATCCTCACCAAGCCTGTGGTATAAAGCGATAAAACCTGGCACCAAGTCCTGATAGTTCGATAAGGTTGAAAAACCGGCATTGTTAAGTTCATTCACCCAGCGGTCATAGCGACTATCCCAAGCATGCTTCTGCTTTAGAGATTGAAAGGAGAGTTTCATTTCCTTCAGCAGCTTATCTTTCTCTTTACGTTTTTTTTCTACGCTCCATGAGTCGTCCTGGTAGACATCATGAAGTTTATCTTTGTAGCTCAAAACAAAGCTCATTAACTTCTTTTGCTCTGCTTTTGCTTGCTGATATTCTTGATATTTATGTGTTTGACTTTGGTTCTTATACCAAAGCTCAGCGCCAATCGTACCAACAGCCGTAGCGAAGTTTTCGTTAAATTTAGTATCATTTTTTATATAGAGCTTGCGATGAGAAATCTCATGTATCAACAACTCGACCAGATATACTTCATCCGTAAATATGAAACTACTTAACAATGGGTCGTCAAAAAAACCTAAGGTAGAATAAGCCCGCACGCCCCCCACTCGAGTTTCAAAGCCTTGTTTTTCAAGTCTCAAGGCTTCAGCTTTGGCCATAGATTGATCGTAATAGCCTCTATAGGCCAAACACCCAAGTATTGGGTAGCACCAAGTATAAGCATCCAAAGACAGTTCAGACGCAGCATAGACATTCCAAACCGCATAGCGTCGGCCTAAGTCTGTATAACTGGTATATGCGTCATCGACTGGTAGATTGAGTTCCTTGCTGGCAAAATCTCTAAGCGCTTGAGATAAAATCAGACGCTTTCGAAGCTCCTCAGAGGTTTCATCATCCGCTAGCAGTGTCTCAACAGGCTCTCGATTCCACAAAAGAGAGGTTTGGCCATTTAACAAATGTGAATAATAACTAACTGAAGAACAAGCACTCAGCAAGGTCACAGACGACAAACACAGGGCACCAAGCCCCAAAACCTTTAATCGCTTTCGCAAGCACTTCCCCTTTTTACGACAAAGCCTCGAAGGCTGGCTTGAATTATAAAAAGAGCTTTTAGATTCGAGCTCTTAAGTGACCCGCATCAAGATTGGTGAATACTGAATATCGTCATTCACTAGAAATCATTTTATGATTAGATCATTCTTATGAAGAAAGAATCTGACCACAGGATTAGAATCTATGTCAACAAAGTGGCACACCTTAAATACTGAAGAATGCGCAGAAGCTCTGAATTCAATAATAGAAAAGGGCCTAAGTAAACAAGAAGCGCAGGAACGTTTAACTACACAGGGAGAAAATATTCTGGAACAGGCCAACACCCGCCCTTGGTGGAAGGTGATCATGGCTCAGTTTCAGGATGTAATGATTATGGTGCTACTCTGCGCGGCGGCGATTTCCGGTCTAGTCGGTGAAGCCGTGGATACACTTATTATCCTTTGTATTATTGGCCTCAATGCAATATTGGGCGCTTTTCAAGAATTCCGGGCTGAAAAAGCGATGGCTTCTCTTAGAGCCATGGCGACACTCGAGACGCTGACTTTACGCGATAGCAAATGGCAGACTATTTCCAGCACGCAACTCGTCCCTGGCGATATTATTAGCCTGGAGGCCGGCAACGTAGTGCCTGCCGATGTTCGCCTTGTCGAGGGCAAGGATATTGAGTGTGATGAATCATCACTGACAGGTGAATCTCTTGGTGTTGATAAACGTGTCGAAGCACTTGAACACGAAGATACCTTGCTCGCTGAGCGCAGCAATATGCTATTCAAAGGCACTCAGATCAACAGGGGCTCAGCTCAATGCATTGTCACTGCCACAGGCATGGAAACCGAGCTGGGGAAAATAGCCTCATTGCTAAAAAGCGCTAAACAGAGCCATACGCCACTCCAGAATAGGCTAGCCCTATTCAGTAAGCGTCTCGCTATCAGTATTGTGTTTATATGCCTGGTTGTGATTGTCCTTGGCCTTATTCGGGGTGAACCCTGGTTATTAATGCTGCTAACCGGTATTAGCCTAGCTGTGGCAGCCATTCCCGAAGCCCTACCTGCTGTTGTAAGTATTGCCTTAGCCTTAGGGGCAGCAAAAATGATCAAGATTAATGCCTTGATGCGTAACCTACCTTCTGTCGAGACCTTAGGCTCGGTTAGCTACATCTGCTCTGATAAAACCGGCACTCTCACTCAGAACAAAATGCACGTAGACAAGCTAATTACACCTGAAAGCAAACCTTACGCCCTGAACAGTTTGGCTCAAAGCTCGCACCTTGCACATGTGCTCTCGCTCAACAATGATGTCAGGGTTAGTCGCGAGATAGAGCAGTCTAGTGGCGAACCGACAGAGCTAGCCTTGTTCAACTGCGCAGCCCAAGCTGGCTTCCTAAAAACAGAACTTGAGAAATCGCTTCCGCGCGTTGCCGAGTGTGCCTTTGACTCTAACCGAAAGCGTATGACTACTGTACACAAGCTAATGGGTGAACCCCACACACCCTTAATTTCTTATACGAAAGGGGCACCTGAAGCAGTACTTTCCTGCTGTAGCCAAGCTTTTACCCAAGCCGCAGAAGTGCAGCAGTTTGATCGTGATCTCTGGCTAGATATTGCAGAAGACCTTGCGACACAAGGCTACCGAGTACTCGCTTTCGCTATGAAGAACTTAAATGACGGCGACACTTTCGATCAGGAAACGCTTGAGTCACAGATGACTTTCCTAGGCTTAGCCGCATTGATCGACCCTCCCCGAGAAGAAGCCAAAGAGGCCGTTCAACAATGT
>NZ_LWGG01000838.1:0-1355 GCF_001635365.1 Oleiphilus sp. HI0128
GCGGTCATACTTTATGGCATAGCCTTGGTGTTTGGCGCGATGGAGGCGCATTACCAAGTCCACTTGCATGGTGACGCACCCAGCTATTTTCAGCAAATGGGTGAAGGCAAGCTGATTGCTTTCACGCATGCCCACCTATTTGGCTTCACAACCAGCTTCTTTATCATCGGTATACCTTTCTCTATGCACTTCAGTCGCCTTAAGGTCTATCAATGGATATTTCCGGTTGGGTTGATTGCCTCGTTAACAGACATCATCTCCTGGTGGGGAATGAAGTATATCTCCGGTAACTTCGAGTACATTACCTGGGCCTGTGGTCTCATCTTTAGTGTGTGCTTTATGTGGATGCTTATCGGCCTGGTAAGAGTGCTATTCTTCCCGAAAGTAAAATGGTTCCCTGATTTTATCAACGAAGATAATCAGCGCCGTTTTAAGGAAGAGCATCCTCCTGAATAGAATCAATTTGCTCACAAGCTATTATCATTATGCAATGCAGTCGAATAAGGACTTAACGCTATGAACGACTTTTTTGGAAAGCTATTAAACTATGTTTGGATGTTTTGTCTAAAACTCACAGCCAGCCTACCGTTGATTAAAGAACCTAAGTTATTCGAGGGAGAAAACTCTTCACTTGATTTGATCGATTACATGGCGAGCCAGAAGCATAAAAGCGTACTGATTGTAACGGGTGCTGGGCTAATTCGAAGAGGGCAGGTGCAGCCGATTATTGATCGTTTTGCCGAACTTAATATTAGTGTGACTATTTTTGACCGTGTAGAACCCGACCCGACGTTCAGTATCACGAATGAAGCATTGAATCTGCTAAATGAAAACAATTGCCAAAGCGTGCTAGCGATCGGCGGTGGTTCTGCGATGGACCTTGCTAAAGTCATTGCCTTGAGTGCTTCCAATAAGAAAAAACCAGAAAAACTTACCGGTTATTTCAAAGCACTTAAGAAACCTTTGCCGTTTTAC
Organism: Oleiphilus sp. HI0128; assembly: GCF_001635365.1. Lineage (NCBI taxonomy): Bacteria > Pseudomonadati > Pseudomonadota > Gammaproteobacteria > Oceanospirillales > Oleiphilaceae > Oleiphilus > Oleiphilus sp. HI0128. The sequence goes on from NZ_LWGG01000838.1 coordinate 976, forward strand.
GCTATCCCAACAACAGCTGGCACAGGCTCAGAAGTGACGGTTATATCCGTCATATCTGATAATCAGACTAAAAGTAAAAGCTTCGTTATTGACCCTCGTACAGCCAGCTTAGCCACCGCACTTGATCCAGTATTTATGATTACGATACCGCCTGCGTTGACGGCAGCGACAGGAATGGACGCCTTAACCCATGCTATTGAAGCGTATGTCGGAAGAAATGGTAGTGCTTACACAGACGAGCAAGCCCTCGCAGCTATTCGTTTAATATTCAAAAACCTGCCTATTGCTTTTAAGGATGGAAGTAATATTGAGGCACGAAGTGCGCTGGCATTAGCTTCTTACAAAGCAGGACTAGCGTTTACGAAAGCATCACTGGGCTA
>NZ_LWGG01000839.1:0-7139 GCF_001635365.1 Oleiphilus sp. HI0128
ATAAAAGTCAAGGTGCCCGAACTCGAGCCCTACAAGAGTTTAAGTCTGGTGTCATTCAAGTTTTAGTTGCGACTGATATTGCAGCACGCGGCATCGATATAGATCAGCTACCTCAGGTTGTTAACTTTGAGCTACCTCACGTATCTGAAGATTACGTGCACAGAATAGGTAGAACCGGCCGCGCGGGGTCGGATGGTTTAGCGATATCTTTGGTTTGTGCCGATGAATTTAAAGAACTCAAAGGTATTGAACGGTTAACTAAACAAGTGATTCAACGTAGAACGGTCGAAGGCTTCGAACCTGTGCACTCCCTACCCGAATCCCAGCTAGATACTCGTCCGATCAAAGCAAAAAAGCCCAAGAAACCCAAAAAGCCAAAAGCCGAGCAGCACGGCAATCAGGCGAAGACCGACTCCGATAAAAATAAGCCTAGAAGAGCAAAAAGACGCCCTACTCAAAAGCAATCCCGCGGAAATCAGTCAAGCAGCCAGTCAAGTAACAAGGATATATGGAAACAAAAGTAGCCGTAGCCACTAAGAATTGTTTTGAAAGAACTTAAAAAGCTCAGATCCAGGTAATCTGAGCTTTATTGAAAAAAGACGATTAGATTGTTACAGAAATAGAGTCGGATAAGTCGCTTTCGAGGCCGTCAGTATCTACAACGGTAATTGCAAAATGATAATCACCATCGGCCAGCTCAGTAACAATATATGAGGTATCTAGACCATCGACCTCATGAACAGTATCAACCTCACCGTTACCAGCAACTTGATAGATTCTAAAGCCCTGTATTTCGTAAACTTCGAAATCTGAACCATCTGCTCGCTGACTTGGATAAGCCCAGCTAAATTCTATAGCGCCGAGAGACGCTTCTTGCTCCTGCCCGTCAGTAGCGTCAGAAGAACCTTCGTTGTCACTACCGCTAGAATCACTCGACCCGCTTTGACTTTCCCCACTGCCCGCTTGCTGGTCGTCAGAGCCACTGTCATCTTGTCCACCGACTACTGAGCCGCCAGTATCTCCAGCATCGCTTGAATTATCTGAAGAATCGTTGGAAGCCTCTTCACTGTTCCCCTGAGCCTCTTGCCCACCAGGCTCTTCAACTTGCTGAATTTCTACAGGTTCTTCGTCAGAGGTCGCTGCTGAGCCACAACCAACCAAAGCCAAGGGAGATAAACTAATAATCGAAGAAACAATGGCGCTACGTAATTTACTCTGTACTTTAAGAGCTTGGTCAATCTGTCTACGACTCAACCAGCCTTTATCGACGAGAATCTGACCCAAGGGCAGATCAGTGCCTTGCTGAGAAGCAATTGCTTCATTCAACTGCGTTTCGTTTATTAGGCCTTTATCTAAAAGAATATCACCTAGACGCGTTTTTTCTGTTTGTTGAGTCGCGTACATATTTTTACCCGCCTATCATCATTTTCTCTCGCACGAACCTGTATTCCAACTACTTAAAGACAAGCTAAATCACCATAGCGATTGTCTAAAGCTTGCAACAAACTGCGGGAGTAATACGTGAACCAATGTTGCGTAATGTTTCTATTAATATAGATGAGAACATAGCTTTATCAACACGACCAGTAAATTGAGCATATATTGTACAATATTTTACAATTCGACAATAAAACGAAACATCTGGATTTTCTATATAATTGCAAAAGCATGGACGTTGATAGCAATTCAAGCCTTTCTGCCCCTAATTATAATTTTTGTTATCTGATTCACCCTATCTAGCCAAGGACTATGATAGGCTTTGCCAGCAAAAAATAATGCACCACAATACGCTCTAAACAAGGATGAATACGAATGACTACTCGACTATTTAGTCATTTCACTGGCCAGCTTTTTTTCAACAGCCACATGAATTCATATATATACCGCCCAGCTCTTCAGCAGAGGTGTGCTGTATGAAGCTCTTCTCTATATTTCTTTGCATCTTGATAAGCCTGTTCAGTAGCTCTGCTTTTTCTTTAGAATCTAAAACGTTCTGCGTTTGGGATCCTGTTGGCCGAAGTGGCCCAGTGATGACATTTTATTCCGACGTTATTCCACGAGCTCAAGCCTGGGGATTAAAGCTCAAATTTGTCGCCTACACCGAAGAAACCGATGTTGTTAAGCAATTTAAGGCTGGCAACTGCGAGGCTGCCGTTCTTACGAGCATCCTGTCGCGCCAGTTTGTTAAGTTTGCCGGCACAATGGACGCAATTGGAGCAATTAACTCAGAGAAAGGGCTTGAGCTTGCTATCGCTACGCTAAGCCGCTCTAGGGCTGGCAAGCTGATGATCGAAAACAATTATGAGGTTGTAACAACCTTCCCTGTTGGTTCGATGTATGCCTTTGTTAAAGACCGCTCGATTGACACAATTGACGAATTTTCTGGTCAAAAGATTGCGATTTTGAATAATGATCCGCAAATGTATAAATTTGCAAGTTTATCTAAGTCCAAACCTGTCACGGTAACACTATCAAACTTTGCAGATAAATTTAAAACCGGCGAAGTTGATATTGTGATCATGCCCGCTCTTGCCTACAACACCTTTGAGCTTTACGAGGGTCTTGCAGATAAAGGAGGAATTATTGATTACCGGCTATATTACGGAATGCTTCAAACCATTGCTCGTCGTGATCAGTTCCCTGAGGATTTCGGGAATAAAATGCGAAACTACATGCTGACACGAATGAAAGCGATGAACAAAATGGTAGTTGATGCCGAAGAGGAAATCCCCAAGCACTACTGGATTAAAACTAATCAATTCGTAAAGGATGAGATTGATCACTTCAGTAAACGCATTAGACTTGCCTTACAAGACGATCAGATCAACAACCCTACCGCACTGAAGTTATTCTGGAAAATTCGCTGCCGTCTAGACCCTTCTCGTGGCGAATGCAAAGCACCGCCCAAGGTGGTTAGCAAACGCGTCAAAAAGAACAACATAGAGAAGCAAAAGGCCCAAGCAGACGCAGCTGCTAAAAAGAAGCTCGAAGCCGAGCGCATCGCTCACGCAAAAAAAGCTGAAGCTGAACGCTTAGCTAAACAAAGAGCAGAAGAAGAGAAGCGGCTTCAAGAGCAAAAAGAACAAGAGCAACGCAAGCTTGAAGAGGAAAAGCAGCTTCTAGCCCAGCAACAGCAAGAACAAGCACGACTTGAGGAAGAGCGCCGTATTGAAGAACAACGAATAGCGCAAGAAAAACTCAAGCTAGAAGAAGAAAAGAAAGCCTTAGAACAAGAACGCATCGTACTTGAACAAGCAAAAAATGAGCTTGAGAAAAAAGAGTCATGGAGTTTATGGGACTTTCTATTTGGCTGGATCTAAGCGGCAATAGAGCAAACGATGAACCGCTCCAAATTAGAAGAAATAACGAAGGCTATCCTGGATAAGTCGTCGCCATATTCATACAAAACAAAAGCCTTAGAGGACTATGCAAAGGTCTGTAGTGATCTTGGCGGTATAACAGCATCTCCTGCCTTCGATGCATGGGCGAGTGATTCATACCTCCCTCAAGGCTTAGCTATTTGCTCGGAAGCAGCAGCTCAGTGCACACTTGATCATCAGCGCAGCATAACCTTCATTCAGGCTGTCAATGCCGCTATAAGCGATACATTAGCCAACTCTATCGATCAGCCAATAAAAATTCTTTACGCTGGCTGCGGGCCCTACGCAACGCTCCTACTACCGCTACTAACTCAGTTTTGCTCTGATGAAATAGAACCATACTTTTTAGATATCCATCAAGAATCGCTTGACAGTGTTGAACGCCTATTACAGGCCTTTGAATTAACGAAGTATTCCAGTCACCTTGTCAACGCTAATGCCTGTGAATACCAGCACCCTGATACACTCGACATTATCATCAGCGAAACAATGCAGAAGTCTCTTGAGCATGAGCCTCAAGTAGAAATAACGGCAAACCTAGCAGACCAACTTAAGCCGCATGGTATATTTATTCCACAATCTATTAATGTGTCTTTAGAGCTTAAGGTTGTGAAGAATAACAGCGCTGATTCTGCAAACGCTACATTCTACCCGGTTGCAAGGTTAATAGACCTAACGCCAAAACACGCAGTTAAATATTGCGCTGAAGCAAAAAACAATAGCTCCAACGCTGAGCTATCCTTTTACTGCTGCAGCTTCACACTCCCCAAACAAAATCTATCAGGTCGCCACTCCCTATTCCAGACAACTACAATACAAGCGTACAAAGATTACATATTGAGCAACGGTGATTGCGACCTATCTCTCCCGAGGCCTTGTTTAGAAATATCGCAATTGAATGGTGAAGCAACTTACGAGGTTAGCTATGCACTTGGAGGCTATCCAAAATTTGTATTTTTAAATCGCTAGAACGATCGCGACATGCCACAACTATAAAAATAAGGAGCGAATAGGGAAATTGGTAGGACTAGGCAGATTCGAACTGCCGACCTCTACCATGTCAAGGGAGAGCAGAAAAACCATTTAATCCTTATTTATCAGTATATTAAACAGATTTCTGATTAGTTTTTAATCTGTCAATTTCGTCATTTTCGACACCTAAAATCAACAACTTACAAACTTGTCACCACTTTTTTTTGCCACGTTTGACCTCTACTCTTTTGACGATTTTAATCGAATTCATGGTAGAGGTCTTCAATATTTCGCTCAATATATTCCCTGAAAAAGATTGTACCTAATCTAGCTTTTTGTCTCTAATTAAAGTCTGATAAAGTGGGTAATTGATGGAGTCTTCAACGCTTAACAAGGATTTAGTAGAAGCATGAACCACATACCTTTCGCTCTAGACAAAAATGGAGAATATGTTGAGGTTGGCAATGTTCCTAAGGGCAAAAACTGCAACTGTTTTTGTCCTAGTTGCGAACAAAGTGTCATCGCCCGCCACGGAAAGAAAAAGGCATGGCACTTCGCTCATGATCCAAACCCCGCAACTCAACCAAAGCGAATTTGCGATCTTTCGTTCGAGTCCTGTTGCAGGCAGTATCTTTCCAAACTGCTGACCAATGGAGCAATATCGACACTCTCCACCCCAGCATTAAATGTTCAGGTTTACGTTGGTGAGCGCGCAGAATTCTCCAAAGCTAAAAAGGTCACTTCACCACACCAGTTTAAAGACCTGCGATTTACTGAGTCGAACTACGCCGACATAAAAACAGAGATTAACGGCTACACGCTTTATCTTTTCTTTTACTACGGTGGTCGTGCCATACCACCAGAACCAGATGACGAAAAAGCAGGTGTAATAGAGGTAGATATTGGTTTCCTAAAGTTCCAGTATGCTAAATTGCCAAGCGAACCTGACCTAATAGCAAAATTGCTAACAGCATTGATCGAAGAAGATAACGATCTAAAAAGCTGGCTCTATCACCCTAATGCCAAGGCTGCCAGACAACATCTTGAATATGAGTTGATAGCAGCCACAAAAAAACAGCTAACAGCTAAAGGCACCTACTCATGTTTGAATTGTAAGCACGAATGGTATGGAACTGAGCATGTTGACCACAAATGCCCAAATTGCGATAAATATCTGTATAGCCGCTTTGAACCATCCGCCTCTATTTCAAATCAGTGTTTTTAAATCTTTAATTACATTCATCCATGGTGCTGCGCCATGAATCAATGGCCGATATTTCGTCAGCCACACGATGAAGAACGGCTCTTGAAAGCAGGTATGTGATAAGTCCTTCGTCGTTGAATGATACCCGCTTAAGAAAGTGGGAAAGCAATAAAATCACGTCATTAGGTGATAGGTATTCCTATGCGGGAAAAAGACAATGGCTACCCACATCGAAGAAGTCTTTGAGTGGCCTGTCAGTATTTTCAGAATTGCTGATCGCAAAGTCTACGATACTGCCCGGCTGGCAGAAACAGATCTCTCCGTTGCATTTTTTCATATTGTTACCTCTTATTTTTATAGTTGGTATCAATACAAGTTATAGAATATTTTTATTGTTTCAAGAGTGCGCGCATTGGATTCTTACGACGACAAGTCCCACCCTTTTTCGGCACGTTTTATATCCGCTTTACTCAATTTAGGTTTTGTAAATCGTCGGTCAGTTTTCTTGCCATTGATATAAACGTAATACGTTGTCTTGAAATTTTTTGTATTATGATCGCAGTGGGCTAAGTAACCACATTCAATCAATTTCTCATGAGCCTCTTTTAAACGCGCAGTTCTATTGTTATCTCTACTAACTGTCTCTAGATTGCAACGCTTAATCAGTCTATCCCTCTCATAATAGTCGAAACTAACCTCCTTACTTGAATCATGCCATGATTCGTAAAGTAGAAATAAAGATCTAGCCGTATCCAAGCCAATACCCGAAAAGAATTTCATGTCTATAGCTCGATGGTGATATAGCTCTTTATCTCTATAAGCCTCGAAAAAATCTTTAGATAACTTAAACTCCAAAAGTCCATCTTTGATTACCTCAACTGACTTGACCAATTCAAACGCGCGGCAGTTCTTCTCAATAGTTGATTCTGGGCAATGTGATGTAAGAGTTATCACTACGCTTTCCAAACGCTTAAAAGCTTTGTCCAGACGCACCAAGAACGATGTGTTATTAACTTTCTTTTCAAAACCCATTTCTTGAATAAAGGCATTAGGAGAAATAATTAAGCTTTGAAATCCAGTCTGATCAATTAAACGCAACAAGGTTGCATAAACAATAAAATCTAGTTTTGAGTTGCACTCAGATCCGTGTATAGCGTATTCAGATTTAAACCCCTTGTTATGTCTTACATCGCCAGTATCTAGAAATTCCTCGGACTCTCTTCCACTTTTAATCGGTCTAAACAAAGTTGATTGCAGCACAACATTTAATATTGGCGCATGGTACTTTGGTAAATCATAATCAACTATCCCATAATCCCCGCTATCCTTCTTCTCGATCAGATCAGCATCATAGTTTTTGCCATAATAAGATTCTTCTGAATTCTGTTTTTCATTAGCTTTTATTGCAGCTAAAAGTTTCTCAACTCTTTCCTCGCTAATATCTTTCTGGAAAAGTTCATCTTCAAATTCATCTTTACTAATCATATGGCACTACTTTCCTAGAAGCTTATTTTTAAAACCAGACAAATTTGTACCTAGTTATTTTACCTAGTTTATATATATAGTTATTATACATAGTTAAA
>NZ_LWGG01000840.1:0-863 GCF_001635365.1 Oleiphilus sp. HI0128
CATTCATTGTTATCACCAAATGAAAGCATGGTCGAGGTCGTACCGCGGTAACCCAATTTATGAATGAGCCCAGCTAATGCAACATCATTACGATCTGCCGGTTTACCATCGTCATCCAATCTATATTTAGGAACCAGGAACAGCGAGATTCCTTTTACGCCCGATGGCGCACCGTCAATTTTAGCCAAGACAAGGTGAACAATATTGTCGGCCATTTCATGATCGCCACCCGAAATGTACATCTTATTTCCTTTGATCAGGTATTGACCTGCGGTGTCTGATGCTTTTGCTCGGGTTGTGATATCGGCTAAAGATGACCCAGCATGAGGCTCTGTCATTGCCATGGTGCCAGTGAACTTACCGGCTAACATAGGGCTTAAGAAATTACCTTTTAGCGCATCCGAAGCATAAGTTTTGATTAAATTGGCTGCGGCTATCGTTAAAAATGGATAACCCGCTGATGAAGCGTTAGCACTTGTGAAATACCCCATACACGCAGCCATAATAACTTCTGGCAACTGCATCCCACCTAACTCGTAGTCATCTCGCCCTGCAAGAAAGCCTGCTTCAGCCAACGCATCAAAGGCCTCTTTTACCTCTGGCAGAATGCTTACCTTCGCACCATCAAAACTGGGCTCATTACAATCTAGTTTGGCATTATGGTTAGCAAACTTATCCTCAGCAATTTGTCTTGCTGTAGAGATCGCTGCATTAAAGGTTTCAACATTATGTTCATTAAAACGAGCGCGCTCAGTAAGTGCGGCGGTTTCAAGCACTTCATACAACTGAAACTGAACGTCTCTTTCATTTAATAAATCGGTTTCCATGCCTTACAAGCCTCTTAATGATGAATAGGTTATTTA
>NZ_LWGG01000841.1:0-11320 GCF_001635365.1 Oleiphilus sp. HI0128
AGCTCACCAATGTAATGAGAATATCTGATCGCAACATCGTTGCGCCATTCTTTAGCGCCAGATTCGTAAAACGCTTCATCATTGCTTACAGTCACGGGGGTAGCCGACAAGCGACCATCTTCACCAACAAAGGTTCTTTCGCGAAAGTAAGGTAGCCAGAAAAGATCTACCGTTCCCCAGTCTCGTTCAAGTGAAAACTTAAGCATCGCCTGACCGAGTTTGTCTTCGCCATCAGGGTTTTCGACGCTGTCACTTTGATTAACGATATCAACGAGGTGCATAGACTCAGTGACACCCCAAAACACCTTTCCGACACCCGCCTGCAACTCCCAAGAATCACCGTAGTAGGTCCAGAGCGCTTCGCGTAAATCGAAATGTGTTCGCTCATCGTCTTCAAAGTCATAGCGACCAAATACCTTGGCTACAAACTCTCCTTGACCTAATGATGTATCGAATTCTATCTGCCCACTTAGCGAGCTTTGAAATTGACTCTGGCCGGCCAAACCCTCTTCCACAAAAGTACGTGTCTGAAAACCTAATTCACCTTCAACACTCGCGCTGGCATTACCACTACTAAGCACTAAAGCACTCGTAAGAAGCAATGTAGAAGTTTTGTGGAAGATAGAATTTATTTTTGTTGTCGATAGATTCAAGTTTTCGCCCGCCTTTAACTGTGCATTTTCGATACATCATGCATCGGTAAAAAATGGCTTTCAATAAAATATATGGAAAAGTTCTTTCCAAAACATTTACAAAACGCATTTTACTGTATACATTTACAGTTACTGGTTATTCACACAGATAAATATTAACTCAACCTAACGGACTACATGGCATGCTAAAGCTCACCAAGAGACAAAGCGAAGTATTGCAGCTCATCAAACAAAATATTGATGAAACAGGCTACCCACCTACTCGCGCGGAGATAGCTTTGGCACTTGGCTTTCGCTCTGCCAATGCAGCAGAAGACCATATTAAGGCACTAGCCAAGAAAGGGGCGATCGAGATTGTTCCCGGAGCCAGCCGTGGCATTCGCTTACCACAAAGCGATATTCCCGAGGGTTTACCGATTGTTGGTCAAGTCGCTGCTGGTAACCCGATTTTAGGTGAGGAAAATATCGAAGACTACTGCACACTTGCGCCAGAGTTTTTCTCTCCTTCTGCTGACTACTTATTACGCGTCAGAGGTGAAAGCATGAAGGACATCGGCATACTCGACGGAGATTTGCTTGCAGTCCATAAAACCGAAACAGCTCGAAATGGGCAAATCGTCGTTGCCAGAGTGGGCGAAGAAGTAACGGTTAAACGTCTCAATAAAAACAAACACATCGTTGAGCTTATTGCCGAAAATGAAGAGTTTGATCCCATCGTGATCGATCTGAGAGAACAAGATGTAGTAATTGAAGGCCTGGGCGTAGGCGTTATCCGTAAGGAGGGTATCCAATGAAGCAGCTATCTATTTATGAGTCAGACTATCTTGACGACCTGAATACTATTAACCAATTTGGCCAAAGCCCGGTACAGCTAACTTACCCTGCTCAGCCTTTAAGTTCTTCAACTTCTGGCGCCTCTCTAAGCAACGAGCAGACTGAGCATGTCGCAGCAAATGTCACGGAAATTATCATCGCTAAAGATAAGGCTGACAGCATTCAAATGGTTCTTCCTATGCTGAGCCAGTTAAATCAGGAGCAACGCTGGCTTGCCTGGATTGACCCGCCTATTCAACTGCTCAAAAAGTGGCAAGAACAACACCAGGGGCTTGCAATGGAAGAAATTATGATTCTTCGATCGTCTGAGTCTATATCAGCCATTGAGTTAAGCAAACGCGCACTTGAAGCAGGCACCTGCCACGCAGTAATTGCCTGGACAAACTCCCTATCAAATGAAGAGTTTGACTCGCTTGAGGAGGCATCTGCAAAAGGAAATAGCCATGGAATAGTACTACGTTCCAGATAATCACCTTTGTACGCAACATATAAAGTTTTCTACTCGTTTTCTGTTAGTCGCTAGCCCTCGCACTTAGTGACCACTATTAAAGTTTCAAGGATCGAAACTTATTTTTCTCAAGCCAATACTATAAGACCTATAAGAAGATTTTCCGTCACAGCAATTATCCCATTATTAAGCCATTAGCATTATTACTTTTCCATATTTAGAAAAGTTATTCTTAGCTTCAAATATCTTTATTCATTGTATTCACACTGTTCAAAGCGTAGTATTCTAAATTCATGACCGCCGGTCACAACCTTTAAGTATAGTTATCATGCTCGCTACAGGCATTCTGCGGCAATAGAAACATTAGGTAGGTTACGCTATGATTGAACGCATAAGCCATTTTCTTGTTAAGTTTCGCTTACTGGTGGTATTCGCCTCATTGCTTGTGGTATTTCTTGCCGCCACAGGTTTACCGCAAACAAAATTTAGCTCCGACTACCGGATTTATTTTAGTGATGATAATCCCCACCTAAAAGCCTTCGAAGATTTACAGGCAACCTTTACAAAAAGTGACAACGTCATGTTTGTCCTCGCCCCCCAAGATGGCCATATATTTACTCGAGAGACTTTAAGCATCATTGAAGAGCTTACCGAAATGTCTTGGCAACTTCCCTACTCAATACGCGTGGACTCTATTACCAATTACCAACACACTATTGCAGAAGACGATGACCTTTTGGTAGACAACCTGGTTACAGATGCAAGCAATTTATCGAGCAGTGAAATTGCGTACGCAAAGAGTGTCGCACTCAATGAGCCCTCAATTGCCGGGCGCCTCATCGCCGCTAACGCCGATGTTACCGGCGTCAACGTTTCTATGGAAATGCCTGGGCTGGATCCTAGTAAAGAAACACCCGAAGTAGCCGCTGCAGCCTACGAGATTCAAGCTCATTTAAATCAAAAGTATCCCGACCTGACTGTATATGTGACCGGACAAATCATCTTTGACAATGCCTTCAAAGATGCGGCGATGTATGACTTATCGCATATCGTCCCCTTAGCATTTTTGATCGCCATCACCTGCATTGCGATCTACATGTTTGCTGCAAGCCGGAGCATCATTACGGTCTTCTCAGGTAGCTTTTCCATCATAGTTGTCATTATTACTTCAATCCTATTCGCGCTTGGTATCTCTGCGTGGCTGGGTATGGATATCACCACCGCATCCGCCAATGCACCAACAATGATTCTGACACTAGCAATCGCCGATTCGATTCATATCCTGGCATCTTTCTTCCAGCAAATGCAGTCAGGGAAAACCAAGGCTCAGGCTGTTATCGAAAGCTTACGTATCAATCAGCAACCCGTTTTTTTAACCAGTGTCACAACCGTAATTGGTTTCTTGTCTCTGAACTTTAGCGACTCCCCTCCCTTCCGGGACTTAGGAAATATTGTCGCCTTAGGCGTAATTGGTGCATGGGGATTCTCTGTATTGCTACTGCCTGCACTCATTATGCTTCTGCCATTCCGAGTTCAATCACGCGAGCATAAAGAAGGCGGCTGGACAGTTACGCTATCAAACTGGGTCATCAAACACTCTAAACGTCTACTCATTGGCACAATGGTTATTATGGCTGGCAGCATTTCTTTCTTACCTCAAAACGAATTGAATGACGTATGGGTCGAGTATTTTGACGAGCCAATGAGACAAAGACAGGCAGCTGATTTTACCAGAGAAAGGCTCACCGGCTTAGGCTACATATCCTTTATTGTTGAAGCCGAGGAAGAAGGTGGAATCAACGAGCCTGAGTATTTGGCAAACCTTGAAAAGGCAGCAAACTGGTTAAAGCTTCAACCAGAAGTTCAACACGTCTCGACCTTTACTGATGTCATGAAGCGTCTGAACAAAAATATGCATGGTGATGACCCTAGCGCATATAAACTCCCTGATAATGCAGAGCTCGCCTCACAGTATTTATTACTTTATGAAATGTCACTCCCTTACGGACTCGACTTGAACAACCAAGTGGACATCAACAAAGCCAAGACTCGTTTAACAGGCTATCTAGCGAAAACATCTACTTCGGAGCTTCTCGCTTTGGAAGAACGTGCTCAGAGCTGGTTTTCCGAAAATATTCCTAGCCTTAAATTTTCCCACGGGATAAGTAGCGATATCATGTTCGCTCATATTGGTCAGAATAACATTCGCTCCATGCTACAAGGTACATTTATCGCTTTAATCATTATCTCTGTTGTGTTGGCTTTCAGTTTACGCTCTGCATATTACGGCTTTGTTAGCCTACTTCCCAATCTCCTTCCGGCCTTAGTTGCTTTTGGTGTTTGGGGAATGACCGTTGCACAAATCGGTATTGGACTATCTGTTGTATTCGGAATGACCTTGGGGATCGTCGTCGACTACACCGTTCACTTTTTAAGTAAATTTTTACGTGCCAAGCGAGAGAATCAGCTATCTACCGAGGATGCGATTCGCTATGCCTTTAGTACAGTTGGCGTTGCGCTGTTGGTCACCACATTTATTCTATTTGCGAACTTTGCTGTATTAGCTATATCCAACTTCTCTATGAACTCCGATATGGGACTGATGACGGCCGTAACCATCGTTGTCGCTTTACTTGTTGATTTTTTCTTCCTTCCACCGCTTTTACTGTTTTTGGTTGGAAGTAAACGTAAAAAAGCTAAGCAAGATTTAACAATCGATGATCAAGGTATCCTAGATCAAAGAGCACCCTTAAATGGCTAAGTCACCTAAAAAGGTAACTCAACAAACTGATAGTGCTACTTTCTACTCATGGAAAGTACCGTTCCAAACGAAGTAAGGGATTTCAGTTTAACTAATCGACATTTTCGTATCTAATAGGCGCTAGCTTCTAGCATCATCATATAGTTTCTCAATGATGCTGCTGCAGTGCCAACTAACAAGATAACAAGACCGAGGACAATATCCATGCTATCTAACCTTTCTGCTCGCGGTGTAAAGAAATCCATCGCGATATTATCCTGCTTTACTGCCTTGAGCCTCTCAGGCAACACCTTTGCAGAAACACCTCAAGAAAAAGGTTTAGCTATCGCCATTGAATCTGATAAGCGAAACACTGGTTGGAAGGACTCTACTGCTGACATGACGATGACCTTACGCAACAAACGTGGTGAAGAAAGTGTTCGTGTTTTGCGCGTAAAATCCCTCGAAGTCGAAAATGATGGTGACAAAGGCTTAACCATATTTGATGAGCCTAAAACTGTTCGTGGTACTGCTTTACTGACGTTCTCGCACAAAGTTGATGCGGATGATCAGTGGTTATTCCTACCAGCACTAAAGCGTGTTAAGCGAATCGCGTCTAAAAACAAGTCTGGCCCATTCATGGGAAGTGAGTTTGCCTTCGAAGACTTAAGCTCACAAGAAGTTGAAAAGTATAGCTATGAGTACTTAAAAGACGAAGCGTGTGGCACAGAAACCTGCTTTGTTGTTAAACGCTTCCCAACAGATAAAAACTCTGGCTACACAAGCCAAATTGCCTGGATCGACCAGAGTGAATACCGCGTCCATAAAATTGAATTTTATGACCGTAAAAAAGCGCTACTAAAGACCCTCAACTCTAGTGATTACAATCAATATCTTGACCAATACTGGCGCCCGAATGTGATGAAGATGCAGAATCACCAGACAGGTAAAAGCACTGACTTAATCTGGAGCAATTTTCAGTTTTCTACCGGGCTAAGTGATAGTGACTTCACCAAGAACAGCTTGAAGCGCGCTCGCTAGTCTAATTTCCGCTCTATTGACCTAAACAGCACTGCAAAAAATGTACATCCAGTCACAGATAATGTGATTGTTTGTACATTTTTTCTTTTTTAGCTGCATAAACATCGCCCTGTCATACTCTCGCGTCTATACTGGCATCTTCATATTTTTAATAAAATAATACAGAACTAACCAGTAACACAGGCAGCACCCGAACTATGCAATCATTTCACGCTCCAAACCGCATCTTAATGGGCCCTGGCCCGTCAGATGTTTCCGAAAGAGTACTTAAAGCACTATCTCAGCAAACCATCGGTCATATGGACCCTAGCTTTGTATCGCTAATGAATGAGATAAAATCTCTTCTTCAGTACGTTTTCCAAACCAAAAACGAACTTACGATTCCGGTATCTGCACCAGGTTCATCTGGTATGGAAACCTGCTTTATGAATATGGTTGAGCCGGGTGACAAAATTCTTGTCTGCATTAACGGCGTATTTGGCATGCGCATGAAAGAAGTCGCGACTCGCGCAGGCGCTCAGGTTGAAGCCATCGAATTTGAGTGGGGCGAAGCTGTTGAGCCAGAAGTAGTAGACCAGAAGCTTTCAGAAAATCCTGATATTTCAATGATCGCTTTTGTTCACGCTGAAACCTCTACCGGTGTTCGCTCTGATGCAAAAGCCTTATGTGCAATAGCTCAACAACATAACTGTCTTTCAATCGTTGATGCCGTCACCTCTTTAGGCGGTTCTGATGTTCAAGTTGATGACTGGGGCATAGACGCAATTTATTCAGGCACTCAAAAGTGCTTATCTTGTATCCCAGGTCTCTCTCCGGTCAGTTTTAGCACTAAAGCAATTGAAAAGATCAAAGCCAAAAGCTCTAAGAACTACAGCTGGTTCCTCGATCTAAACCTGGTCATGGACTATTGGGGTGAAGGTGCTAAGCGTACTTATCACCATACTGCGCCAGTTAACAGTTTGTATGCACTACACGAATCGCTATTAATTCTTAAAGAAGAAGGTTTGGAAAGCGCTTGGGAACGTCATGAGCTGCACCATAAGGCACTGGTTGCTGGTCTAGAAGCGCTCGGCATTGAAATGCTAGTGCCTAAAGATATTCGCCTATCTCAACTTAATGCAGTGAAGATTCCAGAAGGTATTGATGATGCGACTGTTAGATCAACACTACTTAACCAGTACGACTTGGAACTTGGTGCAGGGCTAGGTAAGTTTGCTGGCAAAGCATGGCGAATCGGCTTAATGGGCAATGGCTGTAATCGTAAAAACGTTGATTACTGCGTTAGCTCTTTAGGCGCGGTGCTTAACGAACTTGGACATAGCTGCGATGTCGACGCTGCAATGTCTGCAGTAGAGAATGCATACCCATAACCCAATAGACAGGGCTAGGGTATGAGTAATCCACTCCTACCCTAAGCTTTGTATCTCAAGCAAAGCGAAATGAAAAAACTCCTTTTGGTCGCCCACAGCCCGTCTGAAAATACACAAGCCTTACAACAAGCTCTGTGCCAGGGTGTCATCAGCCAAGCTCTTGAGCAAGTTGAATTCAAGTCGAAAACTCCTTTTGAAACACAAGCAGAAGATGTACTAAGTGCAGACGCCATTATACTCGGCACTACCGAGAATCTAGGCTACATGAGTGGTGCCCTCAAAGATTTCTTCGACCGTTGCTATTACCCATGCTTAGAAGCGAAACAAGGCTTACCCTGTGCCGCGTATATTAGAGCCGGTCATGATGGCACAGGTACAATTCGTGCTCTCGAAACCATTACCACTGGCCTTAAGTGGCGATGGGTACAGGAGCCCCTTTTACTAAAAGGCGCTTACCAAAAAGAGTTTGAGAGCCATTGCTCGGAATTAGGTGGCGCAATGGCATGTGCACTTGATCAGGGAATCATTTAGAATCTATTTCATTCCAATACCGATTTAATAAAAGGCAAATCACCCGTGTTAAAAATCATTGTTGTCATACTTGTTGTTGCACTTGCAGCATTCATCGTCCACCGCACTAATCAAAACAAAAAGCTAGCCGTTGAGAATCAACAATTAGGCAGTGAGTTTCTTGCCCAAAACATGACCAAAGAAGGCGTTGTCACAACCGAGTCGGGTCTTCAATATAAGGTACTTCAAGCCGGTACGGGAGAAGCCCACCCTACTGCAAACGATAAAGTTAAAGTTCATTATCATGGCACCTTAACTGATGGCACTGTCTTTGATAGTTCCGTAGCTCGCGGACAACCTATCTCTTTTGGCTTGAATCAAGTTATCAAAGGCTGGACTGAAGGTCTGCAACTTATGGTGGTTGGCGAGAAGACCCGATTATTTATTCCGAGCGAACTTGGCTACGGAAATAGAGCTGCTGGCGCCATCCCGGCTGGCTCGGTACTAATTTTTGATGTTGAGTTGCTTGGCATCAATGAATAAACAACTATAGTGAGATATAACTACTCGTAACAGAACAATTACGAGTCTTTTTAAGATAACGGAGAATAGAATGAAGCTTGTTACTGCGATAATCAAACCTTTTAAACTTGATGATGTACGTGAAGCACTATCAGAAATCGGTGTTCAGGGTATAACAGTTACTGAAGTTAAAGGATTTGGTCGCCAGAAAGGTCATACAGAGTTGTATCGTGGCGCTGAGTACGTTGTAGACTTTCTACCAAAAGTTAAACTAGAAGTAGCGATCAGTGAAGATATGCTAGATAAAGTTATCGAAGCGATGACAAATGCAGCCAATACTGGAAAGATCGGCGACGGCAAGATATTTGTTTCATCACTTGAGCAAGTGATTCGAATCCGTACTGGCGAAACCGGTAGTGACGCTGTATAGATAAGCCTATAATGCGAGTAGTGAGCTACTCGCATTAGCTCAGCTTCAAAGCAGCTAACTAAAAGGAGGCACAAATGAAACATCCAACAAGATGGGTATTCATTCTAAGCTTTCTTCTTTCTTTACAAGCCTCTCTTAGCTATTCACAAGAAAAAACTTCACACACCTCTCCCGACAATAAATCTACTATCATTCTTGGCTATAAAGAAGGCAGCAAACCGCCCTATATCGGCAACAAAAATGATAATAGCGGTGCATACCGAGAACTTTTCTCTAAAGCAGCAGAGATGATAGGACTCTCACTTGAAATCGTAAGGTTACCTAAAAAACGTGTTTATCATCACCTTAAAGAAGGTGATATCGATTTCTATCCTTCGTCTGGTTTTTCAGAAAAAAGATCACAGTTTTTATATTGGCTGGACAATGGCTTTCTATCGAAACAAGCCTTAGTCTCAGACATTACAGACTTCGAAATAAAAGACTTTGAGAAGGCGAAAGGTACTTTGCTTGTCCCTTTAGGAGGTAGTTCCGCTGAATATGCCAAAGGCGCTCCTCAAGTAAGTATTCAGAAAATGGGCAAATTGCCTATTGATAAAGCAATTCAGGCACTGAAACTAGGTAGAGGTAATTTCTATGTATATGATATAGATATCTTGGATTATTACTTAAAACGAAACCGCATTAAGCAGTTTAGTGACATTGGCCTACGGCTTCACCCAAATGCAATTGAGAAGGAATACTCTTCGTTAAAAGCGGCCTTCTCTATTAACTCAAAACACTTTAAGCAACAACAAAATAGCAGATTTGATAAAAACAGCGCTTTAGGCTTTAACAATCAAAAAACCAGCCCCCATAAAGGTTCCGTTGCTTATCAATTCCAACAAGCATTAAAGCACTTACAAGAAAGCGGATATACTCAGACGGTTTATCAAAAATATTTTAAGTAATTAGAAAGAGGCTCACTATAAGCAAGCCCTCACTAGTAAAGAGGTCGGCTATGCTAAAGCTTTAGCATTTCTCAATAATTCTCTTGCCCGCTCTACAACCGGCAAATCAATCATCTTGCCTTTATATTCAACGGCTCCCTTGCCTGCAGCCAAGCCTGCTTCAAATGCAGCAAGCAAACCTTCAGCATGTTCTACCTCTTCCGCGCTAGGCGTCAATACTGCATTAATGACTTCTACTTGCTTAGGATGAATACAGAAGGCTCCTACAAAACCTAGCTGCTTGGCAAACTTAACCGTTTCAGTAAATGCATCAATATCGCTGTAGTCAGCTATCGAACCTGGAAAACCCAAAGGCATAATGTTGGCACGACGACAAGCAAATGCCAGCACCTGATTTGGCAGCAACAAGGTTTGAGGAAGTGGCTGCATGCCAGCTGTCGCCGAGAAATCTTCAGAGCCTAAAGTCATCGCCACAACACGCGGGTCTGCTGAGGCGATTTCATCCAGTTTGGGTAAAGCATCAACCGACTCAATCATTGCAATAATCGCTGTATGCCCTTGAGGAATATTTCGCTCCTGTTCCAATTTAGAAATCTTAGCGGCGAACTTCCGTAACTGGTCAGCAGACTCAACCTTTGGCACTACAATCGCGCTAACATGCTCACTGACCGACGCGACAACATCGTCCATGGCAAAGCGCTCATCAAGGTTGATTCTTACCAATGCAGCAGCACCATCCTGGCTAACCGTTTTCGCAGCCGGGACCACATACTCTCGAGCTTCTGCTTTTTGCTCTAGCGGAACACTATCTTCCAAGTCCAGAATATAAGCATCAGCACCACGCGTATGCGCTTTGGCGACGAATTTCTCAATGTGCACAGGGATAAACAAGGCCGTACGCCAGCCTGGGTAGTCTAATTTCTTCATTTTATTCTCGCTCACGAATCCTTAGGCCAAACTTGCTTTAATTGTCATACAAGTAAAACCATCATTATCAGCAGACCATAGGGATAAATCATCGCCATCCCGCTTACCAGACACGGTAAACACCGAGGTATCAAACGTCGGTCTAACCGCTCGGAACTTGAAGGTTTTCAAAGATTTATCGGCAATATTATGACGTTTAAGTTCTAACAATAAAGTCACCAGCAATGGCCCATGAACAACCAAGGCAGGATACAGCTCTTCGTTTACCGCGTAGTCGCGATCATAATGAATACGATGGCCGTTATAAGTCAGCGCCGAGTAGCGGTATAGCAACACTGGGTTTGGCGTGATTTCTTGCGAAAAATCGGCTTCAGAAAGCGCAGGCTTGCCTGGTGGCAACTCAGCTCTTTCTGTTGGTTGCTCCCGGTAAACAATATTCTGTACCTGGCTGATACACAGCTCACCCGCTTGTGAAATATCATGGCGAACATTAACGAAAACCAACACGCCGGTACTACCCGTTTTAAGTTCAACAGATTCAATCGTCGATAATCGAGAGGCCGGCTGGCCAATAATCAAAGCCTTATGACACTCAACCTCACCGGCCGCCCACATCCTGCGAGGAAGTGGTACAGGGGGTAAAAAGCCACCTTTATCCGGGTGCCCATCAACACCTGTTGCACTGGCTTTTGGCGTTGGCAGAAAATACATCCACTCCCAAAATGGAGGTAAGGCATCACCTTTCTCGGGTAGAGTCTCGTTATCAAGTGCCGCAGCCAAAGCTTGCGCCTGAAAAAGACTAATATCATCTTCTTTGGTTTCTTGCTTTCCTACCCACTGCTGCAAGTACTCAATATCTATATCGCTCATAGAGACTCCCTTGGATCTTTTATAGCTA